>NZ_RZPH01000069.1:0-11438 GCF_004022825.1 Mesorhizobium sp. M7A.F.Ca.CA.004.04.2.1 | reverse complement strand
TGAGGGGGAGAGGGCGGGCGGGCCAGAAGGGGTCGGCACGACCGGGCGCCGGCCACTGGAACGGCTAAAGCGTTGCGTAGGTCTCGCCATCAACTCCGCCGTAGACGCCAATATCGAAGTCCCGCACACCATCATTCTCGAACCCCGACAGCGCCGCGTGTTCAGCAAAAACTTCCGCCGGCGTCGCATAGGAAAACGCCTCGCCGAACCCCATCCGCTTGCCCACCTCGGCGACGATCCGCCAGTCGGGCAGCACCTCGCCGGGCAGCTCCAAAAACGCGCGCTGGCGCGACACCCGGCGCTCTGAATTGGTGACGGTGCCGTCCTTCTCGCCCCAGGCGGCGGCGGGCAGCCGGACATGGGCATGGCGGACGGTGTCGGTCCGGGCCAGCACGTCCGACACCACCACGAAAGGGCACGCCTTGATCGCCGCTTCGACGGCATCGGCGTCCGGCATCGAATCGACCGGGTTGGTGGCCATGATCCACAGCGCCTTGATGCGCCCGTCGGCCAGCGCCTGGAACATCTCGACTGCCTTCAGGCCGGGCTTTCCGGCAATGGCCGGCGCGTTCCAGAAGCGCTGCACACGGTCGCGATGGTCGGGGTTTTCGATCTCCATATGGGCGGCGAGCATATTGGCCATGCCGCCGACCTCGCGGCCGCCCATGGCGTTGGGCTGGCCCGTCACCGAAAACGGCCCTGCTCCGGGTTTGCCGATGCGGCCGGTGGCGAGATGGCAGTTGATGATGGCGTTGACCTTGTCGGTGCCGGATGACGACTGGTTCACACCCTGGCTGTAAACCGTCACCGTTTTCGCCGTCGCCGCAAACAGGCTGTAGAAACGGCCAAGCTCGTCCTCGCTCAGGCCGGTGGCGGCGGCGACGCCGGCCAGGTCGAGCGCGGAGGCCGCGAAAAGCGCTTGCCCGAAGCCGGTCGTGTGCGTCGTGATGTAGGCGCGGTCGAGCGCATTGTGCTGGCCGAGATAAGCGAGCAGGCCCGTGAACAAAGCGACGTCGCCATCGGGCGCGATCGCCAGATGCATATCGGCGATGTCAGCGGTCATGGTGCGACGCGGGTCGACCAGGACGATCTTCATCTCCGGCCGCTTTTCCCGGGCAGCCGCGATGCGCTGGTAGAGCACCGGATGGCACCAGGCGAGGTTGGAGCCGACCAGCACGATCAGGTCGGCCAGTTCCAGATCCTCGTAGGTTCCTGGCACGGTGTCGGAGCCGAAAGCGCGGCGGTGGCCGGCGACCGAGGAGGCCATGCACAGGCGCGAATTGGTGTCGATGTTGGCCGAGCCGACAAAACCCTTCATCAGTTTGTTGGCGACATAATAGTCCTCGGTCAGCAACTGGCCGGAGACATAGAAGGCGACCGCATCGGGCCCATGGTGGGCGATGGTCTGCGAGAAGGTCGAAGCGACCAGGTCGAGCGCCTCGTCCCAGCCGGCGCGGCGACCATGGATCTCCGGATGAAGCAGCCTGCCGCCGAGATCGATGGTCTCGGCCAGTGCCGAGCCCTTGGAGCAGAGCCGACCGAAATTGGCCGGATGGTTGGGGTCGCCGCGCACGGACACCTGCCCGTCCGCGGCGACCTTCGCCAGCACGCCGCAGCCCACCCCGCAATAGGGGCAGGTGGTCCTCACCTCGCGCGCTTCCTCAATCTCCATGGTTCAGGCCGCGCGGCTGGCCAGCGCTTCCAGCGCGATGAACAGACGTTCGCCTTCGACCCGCACCGGAATGGTGCGCACCGCGCCCTCGTCGGCGCCGAGCGCTTTGCCCGTCTCCAGCGAAATCACCCAGTTGTGCAAGGGACAGGTCACCGCCGCACCGTGCACGATGCCCTGGCTGAGCGGTCCACCCTTGTGCGGGCAATGGTCGTCGATGGCATAGACCTGATCATCGGCGGTGCGGAAGACGGCGATCTTGCCTTCCGGGGTGGCGACGCAGCGCGCGCCGCGGCGGGGGATGTCGGCGATAGAGCCGATGGCGATCCAGTTCATGATTGTCACTCCGCCGCCTGCGCAAACCCGACCGAGGCCATCGGCCGGAATTCGTGCTTGTCCTTGCCGGAAACGCGTTCCGACCACGGATCGACCTGGGCGAATTTCTGGCTGAAGACGAAGCGGTCGTAATAAGCCTTGCGCTTCTCGCCATCGTCCATGATCTGACGCTTGATCTCGGGGATGCCGATGCGTTTGGCCCATTTGTAGATGCGCTCGAGATAGCGACCCTGCTCGCGATACATCTGCGTCAGCGCCACGATATGCTCCAGCGCCTCATCCTCGGTCTTGACCAGGCCCAGCACCTCGGTGCCCTTGATGTCGAGGCCGGCCGCGCCGGCGAAATGGATCTCGTAGCCGGAGTCGACGCAGATCACGCCGACATCCTTGCAGGTCGCCTCGGCACAGTTGCGCGGACAGCCCGACACCGCCATCTTGACCTTGGCCGGCGTCCACGAGCCCCACATGAATTTTTCGATGCGGACGCCAAACCCTGTCGAATCCTGCGTGCCGAAGCGGCACCAGTCCGAGCCGACGCAGGTCTTCACCGTGCGCAACCCCTTGGCATAGGCGTGGCCGGAGACGAAGCCGGCCTGACCGAGATCGGCCCATACCGCCGGCAGGTCCTCCTTGCGGATGCCGAGCATGTCGATGCGCTGGCCGCCGGTGACCTTGACCATCGGGATTTCGAACTTGTCGACGACGTCGGCGATGGCGCGCAGCTCCGCCGCGTTGGTGACGCCGCCCCACATGCGCGGCACCACCGAATAGGTGCCGTCCTTCTGGATGTTGGCGTGGACGCGCTCGTTGATGAAGCGCGACTGGTAGTCGTCGGCGTACTCGTCCGGCCAGTCGCAGACGAGATAATAGTTGAGCGCCGGCCGGCATTTGGCGCAGCCGCAGGAGGTCGTCCACTCCAGTTCCTGCATGACGGCGGGAATGGTCTTCAGGCCCTTGGCGATGATCAGCCGGCGCACCTCGTCATGGCCGAGCGTCGTGCAGCCGCACATCGGCTGCACCGCCGCCGGATTGTATTTGTCGCCGATGGTCAGCACCATCAGCTTCTCGACCAGCCCGGTGCAGGAGCCGCAGGAGGCTGACGCCTTGGTGTGGGCACGCACGTCGTCGAGCGAGGTCAGGCCCTTCCCCGTAATCGCGCCAGTGATCTTTCCCTTGCAAACGCCGTTGCAGCCGCAGATTTCCGCATCATCCGGCAAGGCTGCAACGGCCGCCATAGGGTCCAGCGGGGCACCCCCCTGGTAGGACTGGCCGAAGATGAGCGTGTCGCGCATTTCGGAAATATCGGTCTGCTTCTTCTTGAGGTCGTTGAACCAGGCTCCATCAGCCGTCTCGCCATAGAGCACGGTACCGATGATGCGGTCGTCCTTCAGGACGAGGCGCTTGTAGACGCCGGCGGCCGCATCGCGCAGCACGATCTCCTGGCGGTCCTCGCCCTCGGCGAAGTCGCCGAGCGAGAACAGGTCGATGCCGGTGACCTTGAGCTTGGTCGGCGTGTCCATATGGACGAAGGCCGCCGCCTCGTTGCCGGCCAGCTGGCTGGCTGTGACCCGCGCCATCTCGTAGAGCGGTGCGACGAGGCCATAGACCTGGCCGTTGACCTCGGCACATTCGCCGAGCGCGTAGATGTCGGGATCGTTGCTGCGCATGCCGGCGTCGACGACGATGCCCCTGTTGACAGCGATGCCGGCCTGTTTCGCCAGCGCCGAATTCGGCCTGATGCCGACGGCCATCACCACAAGCGTTGCTGGGATAATGGTGCCGTCAGCAAGCTCCACCTGCCCGACCTTGCCGTTGCCTGTGATCGCCTGTGTGTTGGCCTTGGTGATCACCTTGATGCCGCGCTGCTCCACGGCACGCTGCAGCAGATAGCCGGCCGCGGGATCGAGTTGGCGCTCCATCAGCGTCGGCATGACATGCAGCACGGTGACGTCCATGCCTTGCGCGTTCAGCCCTGCTGCCGCCTCCAGCCCGAGCAGGCCGCCGCCGATGACCACCGCCTTGGCGCGCGACTGGGCGGCAAGCATCATCGCCTGGACGTCATCGAGGTCGCGATAGGTCAGCACGCCCGGCAGATCATGGCCCGGCACCGGAATGATGAACGGCACCGAACCGGTGGCGATGACGAGCTTGTCGTAAGGCTCGGTGACACCATGATCCGAAGTAACGGTCTTTGCCGTCCGGTCGATGGCAATGATCTTGTGGCCCTTGTAGAGGGTGATGTTGTTGGCGATGTACCAGCCGTCGCCGTGGATGATGATCTCCTCATAGGCTTTCTCGCCCGACAGAACCGGCGACAGCATGATGCGGTCGTAATTGACGCGCGGCTCGGCGTTGAAGATGGTGACGGTGTAGCGGCCCGGCGCCTGTTCCAGCAGGTGCTCGAGCATGCGCCCGGGGGCCATGCCGTTGCCGATGATGACAAGTCTTTCGCTCATGGTGCTACTCCGCGGCTTCGACGAAGCGGTGGCGTTCGTAGAGGAACTTCAGCACCGCCTCGCGGCAGCGCAGGAAAGTCCGGTCGGAAGAGAGTTCGACGCGCCGGCGCGGCCGCGCCAGCGGCACGGGAAGCACTTCGCCGATGGTTGCCGCCGGGCCATTGGTCATCATGACGATGCGGTCGGAAAGCAGCACCGCCTCGTCGACATCGTGGGTGATCATGATCGTCGTCGAGCCGAGCCTGGAGTGGATGTCCATCACCGCATCCTGCAGATGGGCGCGCGTCAGCGCATCGAGCGCGCCGAACGGCTCGTCGAGCAGCAGTATCTTCGGCTCCATGGCCAGCGCCCGGGCGATCCCGACGCGCTGCTTCTGCCGCCCGATATTTCTGCCGGGCGTTTATCCTTGGCATGCGCCATCTGCACGAGGTCGAGATTGCGCATGATCCAGTCATGCCGCTCGGCCTTGCTCTTCGAACGACCGAAGACCTTCGACACCGCCAGATTGATGTTTTCGTAGACGGTCAGCCACGGCAAAAGGCTGTGGTTCTGGAACACCACGGCGCGTTCCGGTCCGGGGCTGTCGACCTCCTTGTCCTCGAGCAGCACGGCGCCGGCGGACACCTTGGTCAGCCCGGCGATCAGATTGAGCAAGGTCGACTTGCCACAGCCGGAATGGCCGATGATGGAGACGAATTCGCCCTTGTCGATGGTCAGCCTGATGTCCTTCAATACCTCGCTGACCTGGGCACCACGCGTGAAGGATTTGTCGATATGGTCGAGTTTCAGATAGGCCGTCATCGCCCCTCTCCTCACTTTGCCGTTGTGCCGCGGGTGACGAAGGCGCCGACCGCCGCGACCAGACGGTCGAGGCAGAAGCCGGTGACGCCGATATAGGCGAGCGCGACGATGATGTCGGGCAGCCGCGACGAGTTCCACGCGTCCCAGATGAAGAAGCCGATGCCGACGCCGCCGGTCAGCATTTCGGCGGCGACGATGGCAAGCCAGGACAGGCCGATGCCGATCCTCAGGCCGGTAAAGATGTAAGGCGCGGCGGCCGGCACCATGATCTTCACGAAGAACTCGAACTGGTTGAGCCGCAGGATGCGCGAGACGTTGCGATAATCCTCTGGGATGTTACGCACGCCGACCGCGGTGTTGATGATGATTGGCCAGATCGACGTGATGAAGATGACGAAGATCGCCGACGGGCTGGAATCGCGGAACGCCGCCAGCGACAGAGGCAGCCAGGCCAGCGGCGGCACCGTGCGCAGGATCTGGAACACCGGGTCGAGGCCGCGCATCGCCCAGATCGACTGGCCGACCAGCGCGCCGAGCGCGACGCCGACCACCGCCGCCAGGCCGAAGCCGATGGCAACACGCTGCAGCGAGATTAGCACGCGCCATGCCAGACCGATATCCTGCGGGCCATTGTCGAAGAACGGATGCGCGATCAAATCGTAGGCCTCGTTCCACACCTGGGTCGGCGGCGGCAGGCTTGATGTCGGCGACGAACAGGCGATCTGCCAGACGACCAACATCAGCGCGATGACGATGATGGGCGGCACCAGCGCGCTCGCCAGTTTGCCGGCGATGGCGAGCGGCTCGAAGCGACGCCGTGCCTTGGCAGTGAAGGCGATGACCTCCGCCGGCTTGGCAGGAAAGGCCTTCACCTTGGTGTCCTCGATAGTCTGCATCGACATGTCTGGGGAAAACTCCGTGGGGCAGATAATTCGAGCGACAAACGGCGCAATGCGCCGTTTGCGCAGGGGTTCAGGCCGATGCCTTGATCTTCAGGCTATCGAGATAGGCGGACGGGTTGGCCGGATCGAAGATCTTGCCGTCGAAGAAGGTCTCGACGCCGCGCGACGACGACGCCGGAACGTCGGCAGCCGCAACGCCGAGATCCTTGGCCGCTTCGCGCCACAAATCCTCGCGGTTGACCTGATCGACCAGCGCCTTGATGTCGGTGGTCGGCGCGAACTTGCCCCAGCGGATGTTCTCGGCGAGGAACCACGTGTCGTGGCTCTTGAAAGGATAGGAGACGCCGCCCTTCCAGAACTTCATGGAGAGATCGGTGCCGTTGGCGACGCGGCCATTGCCGTAGTTGATGTCGCCCTTGAGGCGGCCGATGATGTCGGCGACGGGCACGTTCATCCATTGCCGCTTGCCGATGATGGCGGCCATCTCGTCCTTGTTCTCAGCGGCCTCGCACCATTGCTGGGCTTCCATGACGGCCATCAGGATCGCCTTGGTGGCGTTCGGGTATTTCTCGATGAATTCGGCACGCAGGCCGAGCGCCTTTTCCGGATGGCCCTTCCACAATTCGCCCGTCGTGGCGGCGGTGAAGCCGACGCCCTGATGGACGAGCTGCTCGTTCCACGGTTCGCCGACGCAGAACACGTCCATGTTGCCGACCTTCATGTTGGCCACCATCTGCGGCGGCGGCACGACGATGGTCGAGACGTCCTTGTCGGGATCGATGCCACCGGCCGCCAGCCAGTAGCGCAGCCACAAATCATGCGTGCCGCCCGGGAAGGTCATGGCGGCCTTGATTTCCTTACCGGCCGCCTTCTTGGCGGCAAAAGCATCTTTCAGCTTCGAGGCGTCGAGACCGACACCGGTGCCGGCATATTCCTGGGCGACCGAAATGCCTTGGCAGTCGTAGTTGAGCCGCGCCACGATCGCCATCGGCATCGGCTGGTTGTTCTGCGTCACCTTGCCCGTGTGCATGAGGTAAGGCAGCGGCGTCAGGATATGGGCGCCGTCGATGCCGTTGGCCGCGCCGCCGAGCATCAGATTGTCGCGTGTCGCACCCCAGGAGGCCTGCTTGAGCACCTCGACATCGGGCATGCCGAACTTGGCGAACAGCCCCTTCTCCTTGGCGATCATCAGCGGTGCCGCATCGGTGAGGGCAATGAAGCCGAGCTTGGCGCCGGTGACCTCCGGAGTGGCGGTCGCAGCATAGGCGCCGGAAGGGAAGAGCTTGCGGGCCGCCACGAACAGGCCGGCCGTCATCGCGCTGCTGACGAGAAAATCGCGGCGCGTCATGTCCTTGAGGGTCGTTCCAGTCCTGATCCGTTTCGTCATCGTCGTCTCCGGTTGGGCGCGGCTTGGGATCCGCGTCGTCGATTGCGTGTTGATCAAAACAAAAAAGCCGCCAGCCAGGTCTTCGCGTCCGGGTGACCGGGAGCGCGCATTAACCTGAGCGGCAGCTTTGCCTGTGGCGCCCGTCATTGGACGCCTGTTCCGTGACCCGCGAAGGGCCTGTCTATTTCAAAGCAGGAACCGTGCCAGTTTTGAGAGAGGTGAAAAAGATCAATTAAATCAGCAACCCGCGCCGATCGCGGACGCACCGGGTCGTATGGCCGGAAGGCCAAAGATTGTTCATTCGGGCAATCGCGCGCACAATTTTTGTGCAATGCACAAGAATGACGCGGAAATGATCAGGCTTCCGCGCGAGCCGATTTCTGGCCGGTAATGTAGGCGTCGACCTCGTCCGGATCGAAGATCTGGCCGTCGAAGAAACCGTCCGGACCGAGCACAAGGCCGGCGCCTGTCGCGCCGACCGCGGTGGCAACTTGGAGCGCACCCTCGACTTTCGAATTGGCGCCGGGAAGCGCCACACCAAGCGGCTTCAGAGCCGAACGGTAGAGGTCGGGCCGGTAGCAGTTGCGGGCGATGGCAAGGTTTTCCGGCGTGTGCGCCACGTGCCCCCAGCGCACCATCTGCGTGTAGAACCACAGCGCATGGCTCTTCCATGGAAAGTTCGCTGCCTTGTCGAACGGGAGGAAGAAGTCGTCGATGGTCCGCTCCGCGCCGCCGCCCAGTCGGAGATGACCGGTCAGGATCGGCATCTGCACGGCCGGCGGCAGACCGAGAAAGCCGGCCTGCGCCATCACAGCTGCCAATTCGCCACGGTTGGCCGGATCCTGGCACCAGCGCGCCGAGTGATGCAGCGCACGCAGCAGCGCCGCCAGTGCCTCGGGGTTTTCGTCTGCCCACGCCTTGCGTACGCCGATTACCTTCTCCGGGCTGTTACGCCATATCCGCGCCTTGACGGTGACGATATGCCCGGTGCCGGCGGCAACCGCAGCACTGTTCCAGGGTTCGCCTGCGCAGTACCCGTCGATGCGGCCGGTGGCCAGCGCATCCGCCATGAAGGGCGGCGGCACGATGACGATCTCGATTTCGCGCGCCGGATCGATGCCGCAGGCGGCGAGCCAATAGCGCAATTCGTAATTGTGCCCGGAATGCGGATGCACCACGGCGAAGCGCAGCGGGTCGCCACCGGCCGCAGCGCGCTCGCGAATGAGCGCGCGCAACGCCGCACCGGCGCGCGCCGGATCAAGATCGGCTTCGGCGCCCTGCGCCACCATTCCGGCCCAGACGGTGTTGGAGACGGTGACGCAATTGCCGCCGAGCCCGAGCGAGAACGGCACGATGGTTTCCGAAGCGAGTGGCGTCAGCCCGAGATTGCAGGCGAGCGGCATCGGTCCCAGCATATGCGCGAGATGAAAGTGACCGATGGCGATGCGGTCGCGGATGTTGGCCCAGGACGTCTCGCGGTGTAGGGTGAGGTCGATGCCTTCTCGTGCGGCAAAGCCAAGCTCCCCGGCCGCGACCAGCACGGCGCTGTCGAAAAGCGGCATGAAACCGGCGGTGATCTGGTGCGCAGCAGTCATGCTCATTCGTCCTCCGGCGGCCCCAGCAGCCCGGCGGCAGTCACCAGGCTCTGGGCGATGTCGCCGATCTTGCGGTTCTGGTTCATCGCCGTCTTGCGCAGCAGCGTGTAGGCCGCCTCTTCGGAGAGGCCGCGCGACTTCATCAATATGCCCTTGGCACGATCGATCACCTTACGGCTCTCTAGCTCGCCGCGAACCTCTTCCAGTTCGCGCGCCATGCGCGAAAAAGCGTTGAAGCGGCTTACCGCCATGTCGAGGATCGGCTTGACGCGCTCTTGCCGCAGACCGTCGACGACATAGGCCGAAACGCCGGCATCGACCGCCGCCTCGATCGAGGCCTGATCGGAGCGGTCGACGAACATGGCGATCGGCCGTTTCACGGCGCGCGACAGCTGGAACATGTTTTCCAGCATGTCGCGGTTCGGATTCTCGAGATCGATGACGATGACATCGGGCTCGATCTCGGCGATCCGCCGCGCAATGCCGGTCACGTCATGGATGACGGTGACTCGCTCATGGCCGGCCTCGCGCAATCCCGCCTCGATGATCGCGGCGCGGATGCGGTTTTCATCGATCACCAGGACGGCGAGTGCGGTTCGAACCATGCCTGCATTGTGACCAAGCGAAGGAATTGTGCAATGCAGTATGGTTGAACAACCCGATATTCGCTGACCGGGCCGCCGGCGTCTAATCCGCCGCCAACGCCGTGACCTCGCGGCGGAAGGGCAGTGCGTCGCCGATATCGGCTTCGTCCAGCTCGCGGGCGAAACGGTGGCCGGCGTAGGTTGCCCAGGCGATCGGACCCGGCGCCCCGGCATCGCCGATGATTTTGATCGAGCGGATGCCGCTATCGGCCCATTGATCTCGCCTCGCCTTCAGTTCGCACCAGACGCCATCGTCCTGTTGGCGCGACGTCACGAGCACGACGGCGTCCGCGGCGAAGTCGCGTTGGCTGCCCGTATAGGCGCACGCAGTGGCACCCCCACCCGCCACGATGCGGGTCACAGTCCGATTCAGCACGATCTCGACGCCGAGTTCGGCCAGCCGGCGATGGATGGCGCCCTGCTCCAGCGTGTTGCGGGTCCAGTCGGACACATAGGCCGACGGCGTCACCAGCGTCACCTTCGCACCCTGCCGCGCCATCAGCTCGGCCAGGACACCGCCCATGTAATAGTGATCGTCGTCGAACAGCACGACAGTGCCGGTCGGTATATTGCCGCCCATCAAATCGTCCGGCGTGTAGACCGGCATGGCCGGGTCCACCGGCATCGGCACGACATGCGCGCGCGCCACGCCATCGCGGCGCCATGTCGAGCCGGTGGCGACGGCAATGTTCTGGAAGCCGAAGGCGAGGATTTCCTCGGCCGACAGCCGGCTTTCGAAATAGACGTCGACATTGGACATCTGGCTGATCTGGTACTGGCGATAGTCGCGCACACGCCCCCATGCCGAGAGACCGGGCAAGCGGCACTCGCGCGCCACGCGGCCGCCGAGTTCGGTTCCCGCTTCGGCGATGGCCACCTGGTAGCCGCGCAGGCCGAGTGCACGCGCCGCTTCCAGCCCGGCCGGGCCGGCGCCGACGATCAGCACGCTGTCGCTGTCGCCCTTGGCCTGCATCCGTTCGGGATGCCAGCCCTTGCGCCACTCCTCCATGAAGGTCGGGTTCTGCGTGCAACGAGAGATCGACATGGTCATGTCGCCGGTGATGCAGATGTTGCAGCCGATGCATTCGCGAATGTCCTCGATCCGCCCCTCCTCCACCTTCTTCGGCAGGAAGGGATCGGCAATCGACGGCCGCGCGCAGCCAATGAAGTCCAGCGTGCCGGACTTGATCATCTTCACCATCACATCCGGCGAGGTGAAGCGACCGACGCCGACGACCGGCTTCGAGGTCAGCATCTTGATGCCGGACACCAGGCTCTCCTGCGCGCCCTCCTCCTTGAACCGCGACGGCCCCGAACAGTCCTCCCAGGCGCCATGCGCCAGGTCCCAGAGGTCTGGCAGGTCGGCATGCATCTCGATCATGTCGCGCACTTCGGAGTTGCCGAAGCCAAGCTCGCCGATCATCTCGTCCAGCGACAGCCGCAGCGTTAGGCCGCACGTGTCGCCGATGGCGTTCCTGCCCTCTTCGATCAGCTCACGCATCAGCCGCGAGCGGTTTTCCAGCGAGCCGCCATATTCGTCGCTGCGCTGGTTCGTGGCGGTGGACAGGAAGTGCTGGATGATGCCGAAGCCATGCGCGCCGTAGAGGCAGACCAGGTCGAAGCCCGCAAGCCTGGCACGCTTGAATGC
>NZ_RZPH01000700.1:0-3253 GCF_004022825.1 Mesorhizobium sp. M7A.F.Ca.CA.004.04.2.1 | reverse complement strand
AACGCGCCCAGCGCGCCGGCGGCGAACACCGAATAGAGCAGGAATTGGCCGAGCGTACCGGGCGATATCGAGCCTTCGAGCACGTCGCGCGAGCCGAACCACAGCACCGCCACGACGGACGAGAAGATGGTGAAAATGGCGAAGAAGGTAAGGAAGGAGCGCGCGAAGATCGAGGAGCGTGCCGCCTCGAAAGCAGCTTCCACCGCGGCCGAGAAATGCCCGGTGACCAGCTTCTCATTGGTAAAGGCCTGCAGCGTGCGCACCGCGCCTATCTGCTCGCTGGCATAGGCGGTGGCATCGGCCAGCGTATCCTGCGCCTGGCGTGATTTGCGCCGCACCGAACGGCCGAAAGCGACCAGCGGCAGCACAATGACAGGAATAGCGGCAATGACCAACCCGGACAGTTTCGGGCTGGTGATGACCATCATCCCCACCGCGCCAAGGCCGAGGATGACGTTGCGCAGCGCCACCGAAGCCGTCGCGCCGACCGCCGACTTGACCTGCGTCGTGTCGGCGGCAAGCCGCGACACGATCTCGCCCGACTGGGCGGTGTCGAAGAAGGCAGGCGACAGCGTCGTCACATGGGCGAAGACATCGCGCCGGATATCGGCGACGACGCGCTCGCCCAGCGTGATGACGAAATAGTAGCGGCCGGCCGATGCCGCCGCCAGCACGGCGGCCATCGCCACCAGGGCGGCGAAATATTCGGCAATGAAGGTGGTGCTGGACGACGAGAAACCATAATCGATCATGCGTCGCACCGCCAGCGGCAGCGCCAGCGTGGTTGCCGCCGCGATGACCAGCGAGATGATGGCGCCGACGACCAGTGTGCGATAGTGCGTGATGTAGGGGAACAGGCGCCGGAGCGGCTTGAGCGAACGCCGGCGCTCGTCTGCGCTGGTGATTTGCGCCATCCCGATGTTTCCTCCAGCCGCCCTTGGGGTCTGCGCCTCAATATGCGCTTGCCGCGGCCTTGTGATTCAATTCCGGCTGATGTATAGGCTCGCCGACCGTTTTAGAAGCCGTGGCTCCTCAATAGCTGCGGCTTCGAGTTTTAAAAAGAGGCGCATCGACGCAGGCTTATGCCCGTCAGCCGCGCCGGCAAGCCAGGAACCGAGCCATGAAGAGCGCTATTCATCCCGATTACCACACCATCAAGGTCGTCATGACCGACGGCACCGAATACACGACCCGTTCGACCTGGGGCAAGGAAGGCGATACGATGAACCTCGATATCGACCCGACCACCCATCCGGCCTGGACCGGCGGCCAGCAGACCCTGCTCGACCGCGGCGGCCGCCTGTCGAAGTTCAAGAAGCGTTTCGAAGGTTTCGGCATCTAAGTGCATGTCGCCCAAAAGTGCGAAGCGGTTTTGGGATAATGACTTGCACCAAGTAAGATCTTAAACCAAACGAGCTTTTTACAGATCAAAAACCCGCCTTCGTGGCGGGTTTTTTGTTGCGGCGCGTTGCTACTCGGCCAGCAATTCCCTCAGCGCCATGCGCTTGTAGGCCGCGACCAGCCTGTCGCCCTCTTGGCGCTCAACCGAGATCGCCAGCCGCATGGCGGCTTCGCCCATCTGCCAGATGAGGAACGCCGTCGTTTCCAACGCCACCGGATCGGCTGCCGGCCGCAGCCGTTTCAGCACCGCGGTTAGAAACTCGGCATTGGCCCGGCTGTCGGCGAGTTCGAGCTGGCGCAGCGCCTTGTCGGCTTGCGTGCCCGACCAGATGTCGCGCATCACCGGTTCGGCCAGGAACAGCCGGTAATAGATGTCGACCAACTCTGAAAACGCGGACTGCAGGCCTTCGGCGTCCCTGACACCAGCCAGTGCTGCCGAAATGCAGGACTGGCTTTCGGCGGTGTAGCGCTCGGCCAGCGCCCAGATGATCGCCCGCTTGTCCGGAAAGAACTGGTAGAGCGACCCGATCGACACCCCGGCCCGTTCCGCCACCTCTCCCATGCGCATGGCGTCGCTGCCTTGCTCGGCGATCAGCGCTGAGGCGGCAGTCAGCATGCGCTCGACCCGCTCGCGGCTGCGCTGCTGGCTGGGCGCCCGGCGCGGCGAAGCAATCTGCTCCCGCGGGGAAACCGGCGCGGCCGTGTCTTCCATGACTGACTCCAATGCCAGCAAAATCGCTTGACTCGCAAAATACGAGGGTTTATCACATTTTGCAAACGTGAGTATTATTCATATTTTAAACAGAGGAAACGGTTATGACTGACCCGACAACCAAACCAATTCTGATCCTCGGCGGCACCGGCAAGACCGGCCGCCGTCTCGCCGAGCGGCTGACGGCGCACGACCTGCCGGTGCGGATCGGCTCGCGCTCCGGTACACCGCGCTTCGACTGGGAAGTCCCAGCGACCTGGGGACCGGCAATGCAAGGCGTCAGCGCCCTCTACATCAGCTACTATCCCGACATCGCCGTGCCGGGCGCCGCTGAAACCGTCGACGCCTTCGCCAGGCTCGCGGTGCAAAACGGTGTCACCCGACTGGTGCTGCTGTCGGGGCGCGGCGAAACGGAAGCCCAGCGCGCCGAAGAGATGCTGAAGGCCTCGGGCGCCGACTGGACCATCCTGCGCTGCGCTTGGTTCTCGCAGAACTTCAGCGAAGGCTTCTTCACCGGGTCCCTGGCTGAAGGCGAAGTGGCGTTGCCGATCGGCAATGTCGGCGAGCCCTTTGTCGATGCCGACGACATCGCCGACGCCGCCTTTGCCGTGCTGACGGAGCCAGGCCATGTCGGCCAGCTCTATGAGTTGACCGGGCCGCGGCTGCTGAGCTTCGCAGACGCGGTCGCCGAGATTGCCAAGGCGGCCGGACGCGACATCCGCTTTGTCAGGATCTCGCATGACGAATTCACTGCCGCAGTGGCCGCGCATGAGCTGCCGCCCGAATTCGGCTGGCTGCTCAATGAGCTGTTCACCCAGGTGCTCGACGGCCGCAACGAGTCGCTCACCGACGGCGTCCAGCGCGTGCTTGGTCGCCAGCCAAGAGACTTCTCCGCCTACGCAACGCAAACCGCCGCAACCGGCATCTGGAGCAACTGACATGATCGCGAAGCTTCTCCCCACCCTCATCTTCATCGCCGCAATCGGCTCAGGCGTCGTCGGTGGCGTCTTCTTTGCTTTCTCCAGCTTCGTCATGCCGGGTCTCGCCCGCATGCCCGCTGCCGGCGGTATCGCCGCGATGAATTCGATCAATGTCACCGCGGTGACGCCGCTGTTCATGACCGCCCTGTTCGGCACGGCG
>NZ_RZPH01000699.1:0-3256 GCF_004022825.1 Mesorhizobium sp. M7A.F.Ca.CA.004.04.2.1 | reverse complement strand
TGCCCTCCGTAGCCCTCTTCGACCTTCTGCCTGATTTCGGGACGCGCGCGCAACGTGCCGGCCAGTCGCGGGCAGCAATCGATCCCGAACACAAGCCCGAGACGCCGGCGCCGCAGGCCGATATCGGCACGCTGATCGCCGAGGCGGTTGCCCAGGCGGAGGCAGCGCTGGAGGTCCGCCTGTCGGCTGCGCATGACGCCGCGCTCGAAGCCGAACGCCAGGCCAATGCCGAGGAAGCAAGGATATTTCTCGAAAGCCTCGGCGACGATGTCGGCAAGGCGGTCTCGTTGCGCATCGATGCCATGGAGGCGCGCGTCACCGGACTTGTCGCCGCCACGGTCGCCCGCATCATCGGCGGCATCGTCAGCGACGATCTGCAGAAACGTTCGATCGAGGCATTGGCCGGCGCCATCCGCGAAGCGGTCGGCGATGCCGAAGCGGTGCGCATCGTCGTGCGCGGCCCGCTCTCGATGTTCGAAACACTGAAGGCGTCGCTCGGACCCCGCGCCGCCAATCTCGATTTTGTCGAGGCGCCAGGCTTCGACCTGACCGTCGCCATCGACGAGGCGGTGTTCGAGACGCGCATGGCCGAATGGTCGACGGTCCTCTCGGAGGTCCTGGCATGAGCGTCGCAGACGCCGACCACGGCCGCCACGAGATCATCATCGTGCGGCGCAGCCATGACGACCATGACGAGGCCCACCATGGCGGCGTCTGGAAGATCGCCTTCGCCGACTTCATGACGGCCATGATGTGCTTCTTCCTGGTCATGTGGCTGATCAACGCCGCCAACGAGCAGACCAAGGCAGCCGTCGCCAGCTACTTCAACCCGGTCAAGCTGGTCGACCGCAATTCGAGCCGCAAGGGCCTGGAGGATCTCGGCGACGGACCGCGCGCCATGGGGCTGACGGCAGACGATCCGCAAGAGGCGACCAGCAAAGCCGGACAGAACGGCAATGCCGGCGCGGGCGCGTCGGACCGCAAGCAGGACAAGCAGGAGCCGCAGCAGGCGGAACGCTCCGACGATCATCTCTTCGCCGACCCCTACGCGGTGCTTTCGGAAATCGCCGCGGATACCGGCGTCATGCAGAATGTCAGCCAGAAAGGCGACGGCGGCGTGCAGGCTGCCGGCCCGGCTACCGGCGCCTCCGGTGGCGCCTCCTACCGCGATCCCTTCGAGCCGGATTTCTGGTCGCAGCAGGTAGCGGCGCCCGGCGCCGAAGCCAGCGCCGAGCGCACGAAGATCGAGGGCGATCCGGCCAAGCCCGGCGACAAGACCGCCGAAACGAAAGTGCTCAAAGTCAAAGCCGTGCCGCCTGTCGCGGCCGCACCGCTTGAGCCGCTGGCCAAGGACGCGACCGGCAAGCAGGCCGCGAACCCTGCCACGGCAATGGCCGGCGAGACCAAACCGGACGGCACCACGGTCGCCGACGCAGCCAAGGCAGAGCCTGAGGCGCAAAAGGCCGCCAAGCCCGACATCGGCGAAAAGGCGCCAACCGCGGCTGCCGTCAAGGCAGCTGCCGACGTCAAGCGGCAGCTGGCCGATGCCTTCAAGCCCGGCGACAAGCTGCACGACGGCGTCTCGGTCGAAGCCACCGACAAGGGGATCGTCATCTCGATCACCGATCAGCTCGACTTCGGCATGTTCGAGGTCGGCTCGGCATTGCCGAGACGCGAACTGGTGCTGGCGATGGAGAAGATCGGCCGCATCGTCAACAGCCAGAAGGGCACCATCAGCATCAACGGCCACACCGATGCCCGGCCGTTCCGCGGCGACAGCTACGACAATTGGCGGCTGTCGACGGCGCGCGCGCATTCCGCCTACTACATGCTCGTGCGCGGCGGCGTCGACGAACGCCGCATCACCGAGGTCGCCGGCTTCGCCGACCGCCAGCCGAAAATAGCAGCCGATCCATTGGCGGCCGCGAACCGTCGCATCGAGATCCTGATGGCGACCGGCGGATGAAGCGAGCGGCCGTCACCCGCCGGTTGATTGGTTTGTTGCTGCTGGCCGGCGGACACCCGTCGGCCGGTTTCGCCCAGGACGCGCTGCAGCCGTATCAGCTGGTGCGCTCGCTGCAACTCATCCAGGACCGCATAGCCGCCGGCGATCATGCCGCCTTGCCGATGCAAGCCAAGCTGCTGGAGATGGCGGATGCGCGCCTGCGGGCGGCGAATGCCGAGGACTACAAGGATCCCAAGAACTTTCGAGCCCTGCTTGTCTACGGCATGAGCGGCGGCAACCCGGTGACCGTCGAAGCGGCCACGTCGCGCGCTACGACGGATCCGCAAAGCCTTGCCATCGCCAAAGGCGTGATTGATTACCTCAACGGCCGGCCCGGCGAGGCTATCGAAGCCTTGAGGCCGATCGATCCCATGGCGCTGCCTCCGGATCTCGGCGCCTTCCTCGCTTTGGTCAAAGGCTCACTGCTTGCCGGTGATCAGCCGGCGACCGCACTCCGTCTGCTCGACGAGGCAAGATTGCTCAGCCCCGGCACGCTGGTCGAGGAAGCGGCACTTCGCCGTTCGGTCGGCCTTGCAGTCGCGCAAGGCGACGCGGCACGCTTCGCCCTTGCTTCCACCCAATATGTCGAGCGCTACCTCTATTCGCCCTATGCCAGCCAGTTCGCCGACTCCTTCGTCTCCGGCGTCATCGCGCTGCACATGTCGATCAGCCAGGACAAGCTGGGCGACATCACCTCGATGATGGATCCCGAGCGCGAGAAGGTGATCTATCTGCGCATCGCCCGCCGGGCCGCGATAGACGGCCTGAACGACTTGTCGGCCTTCGCTTCGGCGCGGGCGGAACAGGGCCGCGACGGCAACACCAATCAGGACGATCCACGCGCCCTGCTCTATGCCAGCCTTTCCACCGTCACCTCGGGGACAATCGAGGACGTTCGTGCCAAGCTCGGCAAGATCGACCGCAGCCGGCTGTCGGAGGGCGACCGCGCTTTGCTCGACGCCGCGCAGGCCATTGCCGGCGAGGTCGTCGCGCCGCCCACCGCCCTTCCGGCGGAAAAGCCTGCCCCAGTTCCTGCCGCCGCCGCGCAGCCGGTGCCCGAGATCGCCACGGCGCAAGGCGCCGATGACAGTGGCCTGCCACCGGTCGAAGGCGCCATCTCGGAGCAACCCGCCGTCACCGCGGCCTCCAGCGGACCAGCCGCCAATGCGCCGGACACGGCAGCAGCGGCATCCCCCGACCCTGCGACTGTCATGCCGGCGTCGGCACCGTCACCCGCAGCCGGCCCAGAGC
>NZ_RZPH01000698.1:0-3260 GCF_004022825.1 Mesorhizobium sp. M7A.F.Ca.CA.004.04.2.1 | reverse complement strand
CATAAAGGTCGTGCGCTTATCTGCGACAATGCAATGATAGGGCTACCAACGGATTGGTTGTCAAAAAATGCACGAACTTCGCTGATAGCTAGAATCTTGAGTCCGGAATTTGGACGCCAAATCGACGAAGTGGACGAAGGAATCCGCAGTGGTGCATATCTTTAACTACGCTCTAATTCGCTTGGTGCCATTCGCGCACCGTGGCGACGTTTTGAACGTAGGCCTAGTCGTGTTCAAGTCCGATCGCCTTGATGTGAGATTGAACGCTTCTCCCCAGTTGTTGAACTATTTCAATGTCAGTTCGCGGGCGGTTGAGTGGATTGCGACGCACCTCAGGGAGTCTGACGATCCATCAATCGAATTGGACTCTCGAGTGGCTCGACTTTCGAAGGCTACGGGCTATACACTTTCAGAGATTGGGTGGTTTACGATCGATTCAGACAATCAATACGAGCAAAGAATATCGGACATAAACTCCGAATATATTGAGAAACCAAAAGGGCAATCGGCCAAGAAGAAAGCCGGCAGCAAACTATCCAAAGACCTTCGCAAGATATTCAAGGAATACGACGTCTTTAGTGGAGATATTCACGATATCGATAGGCATCGTGTTGTGGCCAATCTTCCGGTTGGCCCATCTGGGAAGCTTCATATCGACTTCATGCTGAAGAACTCTAGATATCATGCGACTGAGACCATAGACTTTACTAACTCTGATCACGCGGGATCCGCTGAAATTAAGAATGCCGCTTTAGCTAGCGTAACCTTTCAACATGCAAAAGACACGCTGTCCAATGTAGGGATTAATTGTTACTTAGTTTTTTCTGCCACCACCTTGGTAGAAAGAGCAGTCGGCCCTGCGCTCAAGATAGCTCAAAGGGAAGCAATTGAATCGTTCAATATGGAAAGTCGCGAGGATAAGGCCCGATATCTCGATATAATTTTGAACGCCGCAGGTCATAAATCACTTTGGCGGAGTTAGTTAGTCGGCTAATTGTTTAACGCAATTGCGACTCGTCCAGCCATCTGCTCAGTCTGATTTGGCTCTTACCTTTGGCTCTTAGCCAGCCGGCGACACCCGCAACGTCTGCTCGTCAAACAACGGTTCGTCCTGGCCGATGCGGACGAACAGCAGCTTGCGCCCCTCACCTGCCGCACCTCGAAATACTGGATGCCGTCAGGCGTTTATCCCGGTCAACCGCACGGCGGACCCGGGATCTCGTCGGGGCTGCCCAGTGCTTTCAGCCCCTCGGTGTAAGGCGTCGAATTCAATGAGTTGTTTGCATCTGGCCATGCCTTCGGCCTGCCCAGATCAAAGCCTCTCAGCATGCCATCTCAGATGGTCGTCCATGAAGCTGGAGATGAAAAGATACGAGTGATCGTATCCATCCTGCATCCGCAGCTTTAGCGGAATACCTGCTTTGGCGCAGGCCGCTTCAAGCAGCCAAGGCCTCAGCCCGTCGTCAAGAAATCCGTCCGACGTTCCCTGATCGACCAAGAATTCGGGGAAACGGTATCCGTCGTCGATGAGCGACGTCGCGTCGCAGGTTCGCCACGAAGCCTCATCCTTCCCGAGATATTTCTCAAAAGCCGGTCTCGACCAGCCGGCGGTGCTTGGCTGGGCGATCGGGGCGAACGCCGAGCAGCTCTTGAAACGTTGCGGATTCTTCAAGGCAATCGTCAGCGCGCCATGCCCGCCCATCGAATGGCCAAAGATTGCCTGGCGCGCCATATCGGCTGGAAATTCAGCCGCGATGAGAGCCGGCAACTCCTCGGTGACATAGGAATACATGCGATAGTTCTTCGCATAAGGCTCTTGCGTCGCATCGAGATAGAAGCCGGCGCCGGAGCCGAACTGCCAGTTGTCTTTTTCATCCGGAATGTCGGCGCCGCGCGGGCTGGTGTCGGGACAGACGACGATCAGGCCAAGCTCGGCGGCCATGCGCCTGTACTCGCCCTTGTCCATTACATTGGCGTGGGTGCACGTCAGGCCTGAGAGATACCACACAACGGGACAAGGCGCCTCCCGCGCCTGCGGAGGTTTGAAAACGGCAAAAGTCATGTCGCAACGGCAACTCGTCGACAAATGGGAATAGACGCCCTGCACGCCGCCATGGGCTTTCGTTTGAGAGATGATTTTCATGTGTTCTCCACGTTGCGGGTCGGATGACGGTCGGCGCCACCACTGCCACCCAGCGGCAAGCACTTGCGTCCTGCCATCCTATGGTTCCTGTGTCGACGGATCTCAGCGCGGAAAAAGAACCTCGCCCATTCCGAGCACTGCGTTATCCCCGCCATATTTGCGCGGTGCGCTCCCCAGAAGCGGCCGTTTCAAAATGCCCTCGGCGATCAGATGACGATCGATGATGGCGGCGAAAACGCTCTCGGGTGCGCCACATTCGACGAAGCTCGGCGACATGCGTGCCGGCGTGCGATCGAGAAGGATCGAACCGCGACGCATCAGATAGCCGGGCATCTCGCCGGTGCCACCGGCCACCACCAAGGTGCCGGCGATCATGCGGCTGCCGGCGTGGTCGCCGGAGCCTTTCAGCACCGCGATCAGGCCGCGCCGCATGCGGTCCGCAGCGAAGGCGCCCGCCTTGCCCCTGACGATCAACACACCGCCGTTCATGCCGGCCAGTTCCCCGACGAGCGGCGCACCGAGGTGGTCGCCGGCATTGCCTGTTATCTCAAGCCTGCCGCCACGCATGCCGGAGCCGGCGTATGGACCCGCATTGCCTTCGATCGTGAGCTCCCCACCGCGCATGGCGCGCCCGGCCTGGGCGCCCGCATTGCCAACGAGGCGAACCGACCCACCCCGCATGCCTTGCGCCACAAGGTCAAGGCGCGTGCTTCCGCCTTCGAACACGATGTTTGTCGGATCGCTGCCGGCGACGCGAAAAATGTCGCCCACCTTCGATCCGTGTTTCGACATGCCGATCTGGATTCTTTCGACGTCGCGCCTTTCGATCCCGGCCAGCCGCTCCGGCGTCAGCGGCGATAGGTCAAGGCGCTCCGGCGGCTCGGCAACCAGGGTGAAGGTCAGCGCCTTCATGGCAGCATATCCTTCAGCGAGTAGATGAATTTCCCGAGCTTGCCGCCGTAATTGCCGGCGCTGATCCGAACCGCGCCTCTTTTCGGGCCGAGTTCTATGACAGCCTTGATGCCTGCCTTCATCGCGGCGGCAACTGCATCATTGGTTTCACCATCGATGACGATTTCCAGGACGGCGTTGATGTCGGGACCGAGCTCACTCGCGA
>NZ_RZPH01000697.1:0-3261 GCF_004022825.1 Mesorhizobium sp. M7A.F.Ca.CA.004.04.2.1 | reverse complement strand
CCTCGCGGCAATGGTGGATCATCTGGTCGAAGGTCACGGCGCCATCCGGCAGGCCGCGTGAAAAAGCAAAGCCGGCGCTGGTCGTCGCCAGCGCCGTGAAACCGAACGAGGCCAGCAGCTTCGTCGTGCCAATATCCCAGGGATTGGGCATGACGAAGGTCGAGGCATGCAGGTCGCGAAAGATCTTGCCCTTGTCCATGGTAGTTCCCCCATCATGTGCGGTGTGGCTAAGCGGATTTTATCCTGCCCGATTTGACCGGGCAAACGAATGCGGTTGGTTCAGAAGCGATTGGCGTTCTCTCCTGCCAATTTGTCCAGCGCGTCGGAATCCTTGGTGTAGCGCGATGTCTTCTTGTCCCAGTGATAGGTGACGGAGATCTCGTGGGACTCTGGTCTGGGCGGAGTGTCGTCGCAGCTTTCGCCGTTCAGCACAGTAGAGTCGGTCACGGTCACCTTGATGGCGGCATAAGGCTGACCATCGGCAATGCCCTGAAAAGCTACATCCTGCTTGCGGCTGTAGGCGCACAGGTTTTCATCGAACGTATAGATCATGTCGATCGGTTCGAACTTGTCGTCGCGGATCATGATCAGCGGCGTGATCACATAGTTCTGGCTCGAATTGAAATGCGCGCTCATGGTGATGAGGACGTCATCGTTGGCGCCGACGGAAAGCTTGCCCGGTTCGCGGAAATAGGTGCCGCGGTCGAGCGCGACATTGACGGCGTCGAGCAGCTTCGGCTTGGCCGTGATGTCGTAGAGCGCCAGCACAGCATAGCCTTCGGCGCTGTCGGGAGAATCGCCAAGGTCGAACAGCATGGTCAGCCGATCCTTGCCGCCGGCCTTGATGGCGAGCACCGCGGCATTGGAAAAGCCCGAAGTCTCGGGCGGCGAACCGCCGCCGTCCGGTCCCTCGATATGACGCATCTCGATCGGCAACCCACCCCTATAGAAGCCGTCCTTGTCCGCAGCGAGATCCGGAATGACCATCCTCGCGAGGTCGAGATAGGTGACATCCGTGCGGCCGGGCAGAGCGCTGCCGAGCTCCGGAAAGCTGATGGCTTGCGCGCCGGCCGCGGTCCATAGAAACGGCGCCAGCATCAAGGCGAGGATGAGGCGGAGCAGGCTGGGGTTCATGCGTGGCCTCGAGTTGGCGGTGCCAAGCTAGCACGGACAATCGAGGCGTACAGCTGCAGGCTGAAGATCAGGTCAGTGGATCGGCACCAGCCCGGCCAGCTCGCGCATGTCGTCGAACAGGATGCCGCCGGCCTGGATCAGGCCGGCGCGGTCGGAATAGGGATCGGCATGGTAGGAAAACACCCGCATGCCGGCGGCGATCCCGGCCTGCGTGCCGGCGACGCTGTCCTCGATGACGATGCAGTCGGCAGGCGCGAAGCCCATGGTCTTGGCCGCATGCAGGAACAGGTCCGGGAACGGCTTGCCACGGCTGACCATGGTCGAGGAAAACATCGCGTGTTCGAACAGCGGCAGCAGCCCGGTCTGGCCAAGCGTGATGTGCATCTTCGACACCCGGGCCGAGGTGGCGACGCAATAGGCGATACCGGCTGAACGCACGGCTTCGACGAACTCGCGGACGTAGGGGATCGCTTCGACGCCGTGGGCAAACAGGTCCGGCAGGCCGGCGTTCCAGCGATCGACGAAACCGGCGCCGAGCCTGACGCTGGTCTCTTCTTCGATCTCTTTCTGCACCGACGCCATGCTGCGGCCGGAGAAATTCTTGCGGCAATATTCGAAGCTTGTCGGATAGCCGGCAGCGGTCAGCCATTCGGCGAGACGCCGATTGGCCAAATTCTCTGTATCGACCAGAATCCCGTCGCAGTCGAAGATGACAAGCTTAGGCAGTTCAGACATCAGGCGGTGCCGGTCGATCCGAACCCGCCCGCGCCACGCGCCGTACCACCGGCCAGACTGCGCTCTTCCACGGTCGCCTGGGCCACCGCAGCGAAGATGATCTGGGCGATGCGCATGCCGCGCGTCACGGCAAAGTCCTCGTCGCCGAGATTGATCAGCAGCACCTTCACCTCGCCGCGATAATCGCTGTCGATGATGCCGGGCGTGTTGAGGACGGTCAGGCCGTGCTTGAAAGCAAGTCCGGAGCGCGGCCGCACCTGGCCCTCCATGCCTTCCGGAATTTCCAGGATCAGCCCGGTCGGCACCAGAGCGCGCTTTCCCGGAAGGATCAGCAGCGGCCGGTCGTCCGGCACCGCGGCGCGCAGATCCATGCCGGCGGCACCAGTGCTTTCATAGGCGGGAAGGGGAAGTCCTTCAGCATGCGGCAACCTGACGAAGCCGACGGTCGGACCGATGACGGAGGGAGTTTGAAGGGCTGCGCGCATAAAATCGATCCTATCGGCGCGAACGGCGATTCGGTCAACTCGACTGTAATTCTATCAACGGCTTTCTTTTGGGCGGCACTGTGACCTGGTTTCGGGCACAGGAGTTTTGATGGATTTGTTGCGCTGAAGGATTGCATGCTTGGTGATTGGCGAAAACGTCCATGCTTCGTCATCCACGGGCGAGCAAGGAGCGTAGCGACGCGGCGCAGACCCGAGGATCCATGCCGCGACTCCAACGGGTCACGACGGTGCAGAGTTCTGCGCCGTTGCACTCTTGGGTAGGTCACGGCATGGATACCAGGGTCTCCGCGACGCCGCTTCGCGGCTGCTCCGCCCTGGTATGACGAAGTTGGGGAGGCTTCGGCCAAACGCGAACGTAGCGCTACTACCGCAGTTCCATCGGAACGACGGTCGTTTCCTTGATTTCCTCCATCACGAAGGAAGCGGACACATCCGACAGAGCCACCTTGGCGATCAGCCGCTGGTAGAGCCGGTCATAGGCCTTCACGTCGGCGACGCGGGCGCGCAAGACATAATCGAGGTCGCCGGACATGCGGTAGACGCCGGTGATCTCGGGAAAGCCGGTCACCGCCGCCCGGAACTTCTGCAGCCACTCCGGATCGTGGTTGGACGTGCGGATCAGGATGAAGACGGAAAGGCCAAGCCCGAGCTTTTCGGCATCGACCAGTGCCACCCTGCCGGTGATGACACCAGCCTCTTCCAGCCGCCTCACTCGGCGCCAGCAGGCATTGCGCGACAGCGCCACCCGTTCCGACAGCTGGTCGACCGACAGCGTGCCGTCGCGTTGCAGCTCAGTGAGCAATTTCCGGTCGATTTCGTCAATTTCCAGCGTCATGTGGGATTTTTGTCCCAAGGATCACCGAAATACAAGGACATTTTGCTGTCT
>NZ_RZPH01000696.1:0-3276 GCF_004022825.1 Mesorhizobium sp. M7A.F.Ca.CA.004.04.2.1 | reverse complement strand
CCCGGCAGCGACACCATACAGGTGCCGCCGCAGCGGGCTTTCTTCCACCAGATCGACTATTACCGGACCTGCTTTCACGAGCTTGGCCACTGGACCGGCCACCCGAGGCGACTCGCGCGCGACCTATCCGGCTCCTTCGGGTCCAACACCTATGCGCGCGAGGAACTCGTCGCCGAAATCGCATCAGCCTTCATCTGCAGCAGTCTCGGCATCGAGCCGACCGTGCGCCATGCGGACTACATCGGCTCATGGCTGACGGTTTTGCGCGAGGACAACCGCGCCATCTTCCGCGCCGCAAGCCATGCCTCGAAAGCCGCCGATTTCCTGCTTGGCCGCAATGTCGATGTCGAAGGTGAGGCACATGCCGAAACCGCCTATGGGACCGCGCAATCCTCACACGCGACCGCCTTGCGCCTCTGATGACGCAAAGCCGCGCGCAACCAACTCGACAGTTCTTTTGAGGTTGCCCTAACGCCGATGGCCGGCGTTGGCGTCGATCGTTCATCGGACCGAGGTTCGCAAAAAAAGAGGGCGGCATTGATGCCGCCCTCTCGTTGCGAAAGCTGCCAGAGCTGGATTAGAAATCCATACCGCCCATGCCGCCCATGCCGCCGCCACCCATGCCGCCAGGCATGCCGCCGCCGCCAGCCGACTCCTTCTTCGGAGCCTCCGCGATCATGGCTTCAGTGGTGACCAGCAGGCCGGCGACCGAGGCCGCGTCCTGGAGAGCCGTACGGACAACCTTGACCGGATCGACGATACCCATGGCGATCATGTCGCCATATTCGCCGGTCTGGGCGTTGTAGCCGAAGGTCGCGCCCTTGTTCTCAAGGATCTTGCCGGCAACGATCGATGCTTCCGCACCGGCGTTGGCCGCGATCTGGCGGGCCGGAGCCTGCAGCGCACGACGCACGATGTTGATGCCGGCGGCCTGGTCGGCATTGACGCCGGTGGCCTTGATGTTGGCCGAAGCGCGCAGCAGGGCAACGCCACCACCAGCAACGATGCCTTCTTCGACGGCCGCGCGGGTCGCGTTGAGGGCGTCATCGACGCGGTCCTTCTTTTCCTTGACTTCGATCTCGGTCGCACCGCCGACGCGGATGACGGCAACGCCGCCGGCGAGCTTGGCGAGACGTTCCTGCAGCTTCTCCTTGTCGTAGTCCGAGGTGGTCTCCTCGATCTGCTGCTTGATCTGGGCAACGCGGCCCTGGATCTCGGCCTTCTTGCCGGCGCCGTCGACGATGGTGGTGTTCTCCTTGGAGATCGACACCTTCTTGGCGCGGCCGAGCATGTTGAGGCCGACGTTCTCAAGCTTGATGCCGAGGTCTTCCGAGATGACCTGGCCACCGGTGAGGATGGCGATGTCTTCCAGCATGGCCTTGCGGCGATCACCGAAGCCCGGCGCCTTGACGGCGGCGATCTTCAGGCCGCCACGTAGCTTGTTGACGACTAGCGTGGCCAGAGCCTCGCCTTCGACGTCTTCCGAGATGATGACCAGCGGCTTCGAGGTCTGCACGACAGCCTCGAGGATCGGCAGCATGGCCTGCAGGTTGGAGAGCTTCTTCTCGTGGAGAAGGATGTAAGCGTCTTCCAGATCCGCAACCATCTTGTCGGCGTTGGTGACGAAGTAGGGCGAGAGATAGCCGCGGTCGAACTGCATGCCTTCGACGACTTCGAGTTCGGTCTCGGCGGTCTTGGCTTCCTCAACCGTGATGACGCCTTCGTTGCCGACCTTCTGCATCGCTTCCGCGATCATCGAGCCGACCGAAGCATCGCCGTTGCCGGCGATGGTGCCGACCTGGGCAACCTCTTCCGAGGTCTTGATCTTCTTGGCGTTCTTGATCAGCGTCGCAACGACGTCGGTTACCGCGAGGTCGATGCCGCGCTTCAGGTCCATCGGGTTCATGCCGGCGGCAACCGCCTTGTGGCCTTCCTGGACGATCGACTGCGCCAGAACGGTCGCGGTCGTGGTGCCGTCGCCGGCGATGTCGTTGGTCTTCGAAGCAACTTCGCGGACCATCTGTGCGCCCATGTTCTCGAACTTGTCTTCAAGCTCGATTTCCTTGGCGACGGTGACGCCGTCCTTGGTGATGCGCGGGGCGCCGAACGACTTGTCGATGACCACGTTGCGGCCCTTGGGGCCGAGCGTGACCTTCACCGCGTCAGCGAGGATGTTGACGCCGCGCAGCATGCGCTCGCGGGCATCGCGGGAGAATTTTACGTCTTTGGCAGCCATTTTTAGCTCCTGGCAGGGGCTTCAATCGAGCCCGGGAATTCAGTTGACGAAAGGGCCTGATATGAGCCGATGATGCCCATGATGTCGGATTCCTTCATGATCAGAAGGTCTTCGCCATTGAGCTTGACTTCGGTGCCCGACCACTTGCCGAACAGGATGCGGTCGCCGGCCTTGACGTCCAGCGGGACCAGCTTGCCAGCTTCGTCACGAGCGCCGGAGCCGACGGCGATGATCTCGCCTTCCTGCGGCTTTTCCTTTGCCGTGTCGGGGATGATGATCCCGCCAGCGGTCTTGGATTCGGATTCGACCCGGCGAACGACCACGCGGTCATGCAGCGGGCGGAACTTCGACTTTGCCATTTTCGGATTTTTCCCTGGTGCGGATGTTGAGGGGTTTTTGTTAGCACTCGCGATGGACGAGTGCTAACGCGATAGTGAGGTAGGCTGTAATCGGGCACTCGTCAAGACGGACGAGGGCAGGCGAGGAGCTCTGGCCCCCTCCCCGTGGAACCCAACGCATACGCGGCATCCGTGTTGATGGCTGCGAGCCCCACATTTCCATTGAATTCGGCGTCATGACGCCAACTTGCGCGCGCCGCTTCCAAGTCGTCAATCGTGCTGCCGTCAGCACGAACATAGGGCTGCGCTTCACTTCCCGTCGAAGCCGCGGCAAGCAGCGTCGCCGTCAGCACGCTCCTTTGCAGATGCTTGCCAAAGGTGGACAGTGAGCGCACCTGCGCCGGGCTGTTGGTGCGAACGTAAGACGTCATTGACAACTCCTTTTTGCAAGTCGAGCCCCTTCTCCACCTTCGGCCGCCGTCGACGCGAAGAAGTCCGCATCGCGTTGAAGACGAGCTGCGAAAAAGAGAAAGATGTGTTTGATGGCTGCGGCCCCAACGGTGCCTTCAGATTTGAGATCACTTCCGCCGCGAGCGGCTGAAGCTCCTCGCAACGTCAAATCGAATCTGCTGCCAAGCCTCCAGGAAAGGAGAGCATTGCTCATCTCGCGCTTGTGCATGCAGTCAACCTTCGATCCGTGTT
>NZ_RZPH01000695.1:0-3290 GCF_004022825.1 Mesorhizobium sp. M7A.F.Ca.CA.004.04.2.1 | reverse complement strand
CCGGCCACTATTTCATGATGGGCGATAACAGAGACAATTCCTCGGACAGCCGCTTCACCGTCGGTTTCGTGCCCGACGACAATCTCGTTGGCCGCGCCAACCTCATCTTCTTCTCGATCGGTGGCAGCGCCAGTCCGCTCGAAATCTGGAAATGGCCGTCGCTGATGCGCGCTTCGCGCCTGTTCCACTTCGTCAATTGATGGCTTTGAAGCGTCCGACAGGCGAAACTCTGGCCGGTTTGGTAAAAGCCAAGACCGGCCACGTCTTCAAGGATATCCGCTTGCTCGAGACCGCCTTGACGCATTCCAGTGCGGTCAAGGCCGCCACCAACAACCAGCGTCTTGAATTTCTTGGCGACCGCGTGCTCGGGCTTGTCGTCGCCGATATGCTTTTCGAAAAATTTCCCGATGCGCCGGAAGGTGAAATCGCGCCGCGTTTCAATGCGCTGGTCGATGCGCGGACATGCTCCGAGATCGGCATCGAAATGCAGCTGGAAGATCTGGTCCGCGCCGATTCTGCCTTGAAGATGCGGTCGCGTGGCTCGGGCGGAAACTATCTGGCGGATGCGGTCGAAGCCCTGATCGCGGCGGTTTACGTTGACGGTGGCATCGAGGCCGCGCGGCGGTTTGTCCTGCGCTACTGGGAACCGCGCTCGCATACGGTGATCACAAAGCCGCTCAATCCGAAATCCGATCTGCAGGAATGGATTGCCAAGACCAGCGATATCAGACCCGAATACGTGATCGAAAAGCGCGAAGGCCCGGACCACCAGCCCGTCTTCACCGTGTCCTTGCAGGTCCGCGGTTTTGCGCCGATAAGCGGCACTGGCGGCTCCCGCAGGGTTGCCGAAGAAGCGGCGGCTTCGGCATTTCTTGTGCGCGAAGGCGTCTGGGCCACCACATCGGCCCAAAAATCGGAGGGCGCGCGACCCTCCAGTGAAGGGAGTGCGGCATGACCGCTACCGAAGAGCCGGCGACCGCAGCCGCCGCCACGCATTCCGGTTTTGTCGCGCTGATCGGCGCGCCCAATGCGGGCAAGTCGACGCTGGTCAACCAATTGGTGGGCGCCAAGGTGTCGATCGTCACCCACAAGGTGCAGACGACCCGCGCCATCGTGCGCGGCGTCGCCACGCATGACAATGCGCAGATCGTTTTTGTCGACACGCCCGGCATCTTCAAGCCGAAGCGGAGGCTCGACACGGCGATGGTGACCACCGCCTGGGGCGGGGCCAAGGACGCCGACATCGTGCTGCTTTTGATCGATGCCGAACGCGGCATCAGGGGCGACGCCGACGCCATCCTCGAACGGCTGAAGGATGTGCGCCAGCCGATGGTGCTGATCCTCAATAAGGTCGACCGCGTCAAGCACGAAGCGCTGCTCGCTCTGTCGGCGGCAGCGAACGAAAGGGTGCCGTTCAAGCGCACCTTCATGGTGTCGGCGCTGACCGGTTCCGGCTGCAAGGACGTGCTCGATTATCTGGCCGAGGCTCTGCCGGTCGGCCCCTGGTACTATCCGGAAGACCAGATCTCGGACCTGCCGATGCGCCAGCTCGCGGCCGAGATCACGCGCGAGAAGCTGTATCTAAGGCTGCATCAGGAACTGCCCTATTCCTCGCATATCGAGACCGAGAAATGGGAAGAGAAGCCGGATGGCTCGGTGCGCATCGACCAGACCATCTATGTTGAGCGCGACAGCCAGAAGAAGATCGTTCTTGGCCACAAGGGCGAGACAATCCGCGCCATCGGCCAGGCGGCACGCATGGAGATAGCGGGCATCCTCGAACAGAAGGTGCACCTGTTCCTGTTCGTCAAGGTGCGCGAGAACTGGGGCGACGACCCTGAGCGCTATCGCGAGATGGGGCTCGAGTTTCCGCGCTAGGCTCGATGGTCAGCAAGCCGAACATCGACATAGCGCTTGTCAGCCGATTGATCGCCACGCAGTTTCCCCGTTGGAAGGAGCTTGCGGTCAGGCCCGTCGAGTTTGGCGGCTGGGACAACAGGACCTTTCATCTCGGCGACGAGATGACCGTGCGGCTGCCAAGCGCCGCGGCCTATTCCCTGCAGGTGGAAAAGGAGCATCGCTGGCTGCCGAGGCTCGCACCTCTGTTGCCGCTGCCGATCCCGGTGCCGCTGGCGATGGGAGTTCCGGCCGAAAGCTATCCCTGGCACTGGTCCGTTTACCGCTGGATCGAAGGCGAGACGGCAGAGCGCGAGCGTATCGCCAGCTTGCCGCGATTCGCGACCGACCTGGCCGCGTTCCTGGTCGCCTTGCAAAGGATCGATGCCACTGGCGGACCGGCGCCGGGACAACACAACTTCTTTCGCGGCGGAGCACTCAGCGTCTACGATGGCGAAACCCGGCAAGCGATTGCAGCCCTCGACGGCAAGATCGATACGGTCGCAGCCCGCGCGGTGTGGGAGGCAGCACTTGCCGCGCCATGGCACGGTGCGCCGGTCTGGTTCCACGGCGACGTCAGTTGCGGAAACCTGCTGGTCAGGCAAGGCCGGTTGGGCGCGGTGATCGACTTCGGAACCTCCGGCGTTGGCGATCCCGCCTGCGATCTGGCGATTGCCTGGACATTGTTTGAAGGCAAAAGCCGGGAGGCGTTTCGCGCCGGCCTTCCAGCCGATGAGGCGATGTGGGCGCGTGGTCGTGGCTGGACGCTTTGGAAGGCGCTGATCACGGTAGCTGGACAGATCGACGTCTACCCTGTCGAGGTTGAAAAATCCCGTCATGTGATCGATGAGGTGCTTGCCGATCACGCGCGGCGGGGGTGAGGCGCCAAACGTTCAAGGCGCTCTCGCCCACCAGATCCTGATCCTGTCGCCGATCCATCCGCCCCGTATGGCGCGACCAGGGACATTCTGGCCGAGGCGATGCTTTCCCGGACCTATGCGTGCCCACCCGCCTGATCGAGGCGGGGGGAGCGCATCGCCTGCGTCGTTCAGGTCGACTGAGAGGGCGTCACGGAGGAATCGTTTTTCAACGGCTGGCTGCTGTCACAATCGGCGACACGACGGCACTCCAGGAAGTTTCGACCGCCTTGGAGGGGGCAGACACCCTTGGAAGCGTCATCCCGCTTTTCGCCTCGGTATCAGAGCGGGATTTGCAGATGGGCGTTATCTGGCAACAGAAGGGGAGGCGGCAAGAATCAAATAAATTTCGACAGAATTGAGGTATATTTTGCGTATTATGCTGCCATTTTGGAAATATAACACGTTATCAGTATAGTTAGACGCGAAAGTATCCGTATATGTATTTAATAAATGACATTGTGCCATTTGTGCCGC
>NZ_RZPH01000694.1:0-3292 GCF_004022825.1 Mesorhizobium sp. M7A.F.Ca.CA.004.04.2.1 | reverse complement strand
CGGATGGACACCGGGGTACCAAGACGCCATTCAACCTTGCGGGTGGATGCGCCACCCATTCCAATGACCCCCCAAGACATAATGAGCAAGTTGTTGGCCTCCGGCTTCGAGGGCAACAGCAAGCTGACGTTCGCTCTCCAATCGGAATTTCATAAGGGCTTTCCGCTCGAAAACCTTCGGCCGCTGCTGACGTCCGACAACCTTCATACGCAGGCCGCCGCGGCTTTTTTGACGGCTGAAGCCAGTTCCCGGATAGGTTACAAGATGAATTGCGTTGTCGCAGAGATAGCCGATCTGCTCGACAGTCAGGTCTCAGGCATCCGGTTCGACGCAATCGAGGCACTTCTGGGATGCACGACGCCGGCCGATGGAGCCATTCTTGGCCGCGTGATGCTGCGGCTGGATGACGAACATGCCGGCGTTCGATGGAGGGTGGTCCAGTTCATCTGTCTTGCGGAGCGCTGGCAGCTAAAGCTTGCGGTGGAAAATGCCGCCGCCCTGCGTCCGGACTCGGCTTTCAAGACACTGGTCAATGCTTATGGTCACTATTTCATGCCGAGCTCCAAGGACCTGCGACAGTTGCTTGAGCATGCGGATCCGGTGTTGCGGCGCTTTGCGGCGGCAGTAGCTATCAGGCCGCGCGAGGTGATCGTCGAGCGTTTCGTGGCCATGGCGGAGCAGTCGGACGATGCGGAAATTCGTAAAATCGCCGCCGATTGCCGCCAAGGTTATTTGCGGCCGACCTATGCAATCGGACCGTCCATCGTGAAGCGTGTCTCGTCTGAACCAGCAAAAGGCGAAGCTCAAAACGGCGGCCGTTGAAGGCGCGGCGCAAAACGGCAAGCGCCGTCGCAAACAGCGCAAGGGTGGAAGCGCTGTTTCGCTAGTGATACACCTCGCGCGCCGGGACCGAATGAACGCCGGCCGCCATTCGCGAAGCCTTTTTGGGGCGAGGTTGGGACGTTGAAGAAATATTCGGTATTCGCCATCGCCCGTGAAGCCATGCGCGGTCACAAGGGCTGGGAGGAACAGTGGTCCTCGCCTGAGCCCAGGAAAGAATACGACGTCATCATCGTCGGCGCCGGCGGCCATGGCCTGGCCACCGCCTATTACCTCGCCACCGTGCACGGCATCACCAATGTCGCGGTGCTGGAAAAGGGCTGGCTCGGCGGCGGCAACACCGGCCGCAACACCACCATCATCCGTTCCAACTATCTCTATGACGAGAGCGCCGGCATCTACGACCATGCGCTGAAGCTGTGGGATGGCTTGAGCCAGGAACTCAACTACAACGTCATGTATTCGGCGCGCGGCGTCATGATGCTCGCCCACAATGTGCACGACGTCCAGGTGCTGAAGCGCCACGTGCACGCCAACCGGCTGAACGGCATCGACAATGAATGGCTGACGCCGGAGCAGGCGAAGGAATTCTGCCCACCGCTCAACACCTCCAGGGATGCGCGCTATCCGGTGGTCGGTGCGTCGCTGCAGCGTCGCGGCGGCACGGCGCGGCATGATGCGGTTGCCTGGGGCTATGCGCGCGGCGCCTCGGCGCGCGGCGTCCACATCATCCAGAATTGCGAGGTGACCGGGGTCAAGCGGGCGCCAAATGGCGCTGTTATGGGCGTCGACACGACGCGCGGCTTCATCGGCGCCAAGAAGGTCGGCGTCGTTGCCGCCGGCCATTCCTCCGTCATCATGAACATGGCAGGCGTGCGCATGCCGCTGGAAAGTTATCCGCTGCAGGCGCTGGTGTCGGAACCGGTCAAGCCGGTGGTGCCCTGCGTGGTGATGTCGAACACGGTGCACGCCTATATCTCGCAGTCCGACAAGGGCGAGCTGGTGATCGGCGCCGGCACCGACCAGTATGTCTCCTATTCGCAGACCGGCGGCTTGCACATATTGCAACATACGCTCGACGCCATCTGCGAGATGTTCCCGATCTTCACGCGCATGAAGATGCTGCGCTCGTGGGGCGGCATTGTCGACGTCACGCCCGACCGCTCGCCGATCCTGGCCAAGACGCCGGTGCCGGGCCTCTATGTCAATTGCGGCTGGGGCACGGGCGGCTTCAAGGCAACGCCGGGTTCGGGCCATGTCTTTGCCCACACCATCGCCAAAGACGATCCGCATCCGATCAACGCGCCCTTCACCATCGAACGCTTCCGCACCGGACGGCTCATCGACGAGGCGGCGGCGGCGGCGGTGGCGCACTGATGATGGCTGAGATGGCTGTCGCGATGCCGCTGATGCTGGCGGGGGAGCAAGTGCTGGCGGGAGAACGGGGCATGTTCCATTTTCCCTCGCCGGATGAAGTGCGCACGCAGCCGATCAGCCGTGCCGGCAACGAAGCCGGCTGGCCGTTTTCGGTCGATGACGGCACGTTGGCCTGCGTCTGGAGCGGCGGCCAGAGGGTGGTGATGTTCTTCGAGGGACGACCCGAAGGGCTCGAAGAAGACGAGACATTCCAGCCGCGTCAAGTCATCGTCACAACCGATCCGATGCAGCTCACCCTCGGCAACATGGCGTCCCGCGATCTGTTTCGTCCCGCTGCAAGCGTGGAAGAGCGCATCCGGCTCGTCGCACCGTTCGCGACCCTGGGACAGAAGCTTTGCGATCAACCGGCGGGCGCCCGCGTCGGCCACGGCGAATTGTAGGAACGAACCAAATGCTTCTCATCCGCTGCCCCTATTGCGAGGAAGAGCGTCCGGAACTCGAGTTCCGCAACGCCGGCGAGGCGCACATCGCGCGCTCGGCCAATATGGCCGGCGAGAGCGACGACGATTTTGAAAAGTTCTTCTTCATCCGCTCCAACCCCAAGGGCATCATTTATGAGCGCTGGCGGCACATGCATGGCTGTGCGCGCTTCTTCAATGCCGTACGCGACACCGTCACCGACAAATTCGTCATGACCTACAAGGCCGGCGAGCGGAAGCCGTCGAAGCTCCCGGGAGTTGCCAAATGAGCGGCGCGTTCCGCATTCCCGGCGCTGGCCGCTTCAGCCAAGCCAAGACCGCGCGGTTCAGCTTCGATGGCCGGTCCTATGCCGGCATCGAGGGCGACACGCTGGCCTCGGCGCTGCTCGCCAATGGCGTCCATCTCGTCGGCCGTTCGTTCAAGTACCACCGTCCGCGCGGCATCCTGTCGGCGGGCGCCGAGGAGCCGAACGCCCTGGTCGAAATCAAGCGCGACGCGGCACGCAAGACGCCGAACGTGCGGGCGACCGTGCAGGAGCTCTATGACGGGCTTGATGCGCAGTCGCAGAACCGCTGGCCGTCACTGTCCTTCGACC
>NZ_RZPH01000693.1:0-3297 GCF_004022825.1 Mesorhizobium sp. M7A.F.Ca.CA.004.04.2.1 | reverse complement strand
GCAGCGGCGTCCTGCAGCGCCGAAAGAGACGTGATCGAACTGTCCGCCTCGTCGAGACGCCAGTTGCCATAGACGTTCAGGTTGGAGACATTCCCGCCCGCAAGCCCGGTGCGAAATGTCACGCCGTTCTGAGCCCCGGAACTGTCGTCCGGATGCGAATCGCGAACGGTGTAGGCCAGCACGCTGTCCGATATCCAGCCGGTCGGCACGGCGATGTAGTAGTAACCGTTGACGCCCGTGGTCACCGTGCCGATGTCGACACCGTTCGAGACGCCGGTGACCCAACCGGGATTTTTTGCATAGTAGGGCTGTCGCGTGGCCGACGAGAGCGGTGTGATGCCGCCATCCTTGTAGGCGATGCCGGAGATCGCCTGGATGCCGTTTGGATAGAAACTGTTCAGATACGGGTAGAGACCGCCGGTTCCGCCGACGAAAGCGGAGCTCAAGCTGGTGGCGCCGCCGCCCTGCAGCTGTGCCGTGGTCAGGCCGGTGCTGGTGACGCCTGCAGCGCCTTGGCCGGCAACGCCCGTCGTCGTTCCTGACGTGGTGGTGTCGAAATAGACATTGGTGACCGTGCCCCAGGAAAAGCCGACGCTGCCGCCAACGCCGGTAGCGCCCAGAAGTCCAAGCACGGCGCCTGTGGAATAGCCGTCGCTGATGGCGCCGACATTGAACCCGACCAGGCCGCCGATGTTGTCGCCACCGACAACCGAACCACTGGCATGGACCTGGCTGATCGTGCTGCTGTTGAAACCGGCAATGCCTCCGATCTGGCTGCCATCGTGTCCTCGCACCGCGTTCGTCGAAAACGAACCGGTGATCGTGCCCTCATTGCGTCCGACGAGACCGCCGACGGCAGCGACACCTTCGAGATAGCCGCTTGCCCAAACCCCCGATATCGTACCCTTGCTAAAGCCGGCAATTGCGCCGGTGTTGTACGAACCACTGATATAGGCGTCGACCAGTCCGACATTGCGCACCACGCCGGTGCTGCCGACATAGCCGAACAGCCCGACATAGTTGGCCGGAATCTGCCGCACCCAGATCTGGTTGATGATATGGCCGAGACCGTCGAAGGTGCCGGTAAAGCCGTTGCCGCCATTCTGGATGTTGGTGTTGCCGTCGGTGCCCAGCGCGGTGAAACCGAGCAGGTTGTTCCAATAGTAGGTGGAACTGGCCTCGATGTTGTTGGCCAGCGCATACCGTTCGGTCAGGCCGCTGTTGATCGCCTGCAGGCCGTTGACATCGTAGATCAGCGTGTAGCTCTGGCCGTCGATCGACAGCGCCTGCGCTCCCGGCGTGCCGGTGAAGGTCGCCGATGCACCCAAGGCATAGGAAATCGTGCCCCCGGTGCCGCCATTGTTGGTGACCAGCGTCAACCCGCCGACGCCGCCGATCGTGGCGTTCGCATTGAAGACGATGGAATGAAAGGCGCTGAGCGTCAGCGTGTTGGTGTTCCAGCTGATCGGCGCGGCAATGGTGATGTCGCCAGCCTGCGAACCGCCGCTGCCGGTTGAGATGGTGACGTTTGCGGTTGCGAGAAGGTTCTGCAGCGTGGTGACGTTGATGACGCTGTCATTGGTGTTGGCGGACATGCTGCCGCCGGTGTTGCCGGCAGCGTTGGAGATGGTGACGTTGTAGGGGTCGAGCAGAAGGTCGCCGGTATCGCCGAACCGGGCGCGCAGATCGACCGCACCGGTGAAGTCGAGGCGCTGCTTGCCGGACACTTCCGCGAAGCCGCCATTGCCGCCGTCATCGCCACCACGTGCGGAAATCTTGCCCGCGAACTTTGTCTGCTCGTCGGACCAGACGATGACCGTGCCGCCATCGCCGGTGCCGGTCGCATCGGCGCTGATTGTCGTCTTCGCATCGATCTCGATTGTGACCGCGCGTTGCAAGGTGCCCTTGCCCTGCTTGTCACCGCCGATCCTGACGCTGCCGCCGCCATCCTTGCCCGAGGCATCGACCTTGGCGGCCTTGAGCTTCAGTTTGCGGCCGGTGACCGTGACCTTGCCGCCCTTGCCGCCGGCCTTGGCCGAAGCGTCGAGCGTGCCGGTGATTTCGACCGCGCCTTCATCGCCGCCAAGCACGATGGCGCCGGATTGACCTGACACCGTGCGTGCCTCGATGACACCGGACATGTTGACGGCCTGGCGTGCTGCATTGCGCACCGCCGCCGCCTTGAGTTCGACCAGTCCGCCATCGGCACTGATACGTCCGGAATTGCTGACCAGCGCATTGCTGCCATCAGCCCTGGTCGGCACGGAGACCTGCAAGAAGCCGTCGCCGGACAGATCGAGCGCCGCCTTCTCGCCCGAGCCGAGCCCGACCTTGCCGAGCGGCACGGTGATCGAGCCGGCATTGTCGACGCTGCCACCGATCAATGCGGCATAGCCGCCACGCCCGATGCTGATGGAACCCTGGTTGGCGACGGCAGCGGAAGCTCCATTGCCTTCGAACTCCAGCTTTCCGGCCTCAAAATCCTCGTCGCTGATGCCCAGCGAGGAGCCAACGAAACCCGCGGCACTGACCTTGCCGGTCTTGGAGATGGCAATGCCGTTGGGATTGACCAGGAACACCTGGCCATTGGCGTTGAGCTGGCCCGATATGGTCGATTTAGTGCCACCGGTGACGCGGTTCAGCATCGTTGCCGAGGACGATGGCTGGTCGATAGTGACTGTCGCGCCGGCGCCGATGGAAAAACTCTGCCAGTTGACGATCGCCGAACTGGTCGACTGCCTGATGGTCAGTTGCGACGACGATGGATGGGCGATGGTGACACCGCCGGACGCCACGCTGCCGCCTGTTGGCAGTTCCTGTGCTCGCGCCGACGTGAAGCCGACAAGTGCCGTCGACGTCAAAAGCAGCGCCATCAACGGCGCGCCGGTGCGGTTAAGGTGCCGCCGTGAGAGGTGGGCTTTGCGCTTCATGGTGATCTCTCTAGAACTGGACGGCGCCGCTGAGCGAAAAGCGATCGCTTGTCGGCAGGTGATCGTCGCGATGCTGGCGGCCCCATTCCAGCGTCAGGCTGGCGTTGGTCGCGTCACCCGCCAGCGCGGTGCCGACCTTAAGGCCAAGCCCGTATGACGCGCCGACGATGTTGGCCGTCTCGAGCGCGGTCGGCATTTCGAGATGCACCTGGCCGACAGCGCCGAACACGTAGGGAGACAACGAAACGATGCCGCCGGTGAACGGGACGTACCAGGGTGAGGACAGCTCGCCGCGCAGCACATAGCCGGAATCGCCCTGCAGCGCGCCGGCGTCGAAGCTCGACAGGCCGTTCGCGCCGACCAGCCC
>NZ_RZPH01000692.1:0-3298 GCF_004022825.1 Mesorhizobium sp. M7A.F.Ca.CA.004.04.2.1 | reverse complement strand
GGCGACATTCTGCGTGTTCTCAAGGGCTTTGGTACGAATGACGTGAAGCGGCTGGTTGGGATTGGCTTCGACCTGCGTGGGCTGGCCGTTCACCACCACCGTGATCTCGATCTTGCCCGGTCCGCCGCCGTGATTATCGCCCTTACCCGAATCCTTCGACATTGTCCTACTCCTGTGGCTTGCCAACCGCCCCACGCCCTGGCGCCCACCTGCGAGTGAGACCGGCGGTCTTCAATCGTTCACCCGGCGCCACGGCCGCGAGTACGCGAAAGACAGGGGATAAGCTACCGAATCGGTGCTTGCTTTCTTTTATGGGTGACTTGAGCCGCAAGTAAATGGTCTCAAATTGCTCCTCACAACTATAATCGATTAGAGCAATGCAAAAATATTGGCGACACGCCTATTCATCTGCTCTCTCACTCGCCTGCTCCGTGCTTGGCAAGGGGAGCTTTGACTGCGTCACGCGTCCCCCAAGCAGCCGATTGCGCCGGCAGCGCCGTAGGAACCGTCGTTCAGAGTCTTCACCACTCAAGCAGCCGCATGGATGCAGCCGACGCTCGTCTCCACAAACAGCGCAAGTGGTGCCTTGTTGGATAAGGTCGCCTCGTCCCTGGTGCAGCATCTGTCGGAACGGGTCCGCTGCGAGACCATGCCTCATCATCGCCCATGCGCAGCAGCCGGCGGTCGATGCTCGTAAGGCGTTCTGCTCATTTCGTGGCGAAGGCGCTGCTCGACTCGCGGACATATGCGGGCACCGAGGCGGAGGCTGACCAGTCGGCGCCGCGTTCGCGGATGTCGCTTGCAATGTGCTCGCGTGCGTTTGCCGCCGGCGACCTTGCCGTCCTCGCCTGCTATGGCGAGCCGGCGCAAGCGGATTGCTCGATACTGCCGGCGAGGCTGCGGGCCGGTCCTAACGGCCGTTCACAAGAGCTTGCATCAGCAACTGGCAATCGGATCGATAACTTCGCGATCGCCGTTATGGCGCGGAGATGCGGTCTCGCCGGGTTGTGGCTGGCGCTTCGTTGTGGGCGGCGCGTCGTAGCCGAGGGAGCAGGGGCGGCGCCATGATCCAGACCGAACGCGCGCTGCAGCAGGTGCTTGAGTGGGGGCGTGCCCTGACCGGTTTCGCGGATGAGCATGCTGAGGAAGCGGTAAGGGGCGGCCAGTATATCCTGCAACGCATTCACCCGAGCCTGCGCGACACCAGCGCCCGCACCGGCCGCGATCCGCAGGACGAAACGCTGATCGTGGCGTTCTATCGCGAACTGGCGCTGCTGTTCTGGCTAGACGATTGCAACGACGTTGGCCTGATCGCGCCGGAGCAGCTCGCCGCCCTGGAGCAGGCGCTGGGGCACGGCGTACCGTGCGTGCTCTCCGGATTCGAGGGCTGCGCTCAGCTGCGCGCTTCGCTGGCTGCGCTCGCTTACGATCGTCACGACTATGCTCGGCTTCTCGACTATACCCGGTGCTACTGCGCGGCGCTGCGCGCCGGACACGCGCAGGCGGCAGGGGCGCGACGCTGGTCTTACGCCGAGTACCTGCACAACGGCATCGATTCGATCGCTTACGGGACCGTGTTCTGTTGCCTGTCGCTGCTGTGGGGGCTGGACATGGCGACCTTGCGCGCGCGTCCAGCGTTTCGCCAGGTCCTGCGGCTCATCTCAGTGATAGGGCGCCTGCAGAACGATCTGCATGGACGCGACAAGGACAGGTCGGCCGGCGATAACGCGGCGATCCTGCTTCTGCAGCGCTATCCGGCTATGCCTGTGGTTGAGTTCCTCAACGACGAGTTGGCCGGCCATACGCGCATGCTGCACCGGGTGATGGCGGAAGAATGCTTTCCCGCGCCGTGGGGACCGTTGATCGAGGCGATGGCGGCGATCCGCGCGCAGTACTACCAGACTTCGACCAGCCGCTATCGCAGCGACGCTGCAGGGGGAGGCCAGCGTGCGTCGGCCTGGACGCGCCGGAGGCGGCGGCTTGGGCGCGCTGCCGTCGGTTCGATCCGACGCAACGCCGTCGCCCGCTGCTACGGATGGAGCGAGCATGAGCGACACCGCCCTGAGCCGGGGAAGGACGAACATCTGGACATCGTGCTGGATCGGCGAACGGCGCCGGCCACGGTGGCCGCTGGCTGGGAGTACATCCATTTCGAACACTGCGCACTGCCCGAGTTGGACCTGACGCAGATCGACCTGCGCGCCTCGCTGCTGGGCAAGGCTATGCGCGCGCCGCTGCTGATCAGCTCTATGGCCGGCGGCATGCCACGGGCCGAGGCCATCAACCGGCATTTGAGCGAGGCAGCGCAAGCCTTGGGGATCGCCATGTGCGGTTCGCAGCGTGTGAGCCTGCAATCCCGCAACTCCCAGGGGCTAACGCGCGCGCTGCGCCGCCTGGCGCCAGACATTCCCTTGCTGGCCAATATCGGCGCCGCGCAACTGCGGGAGGCCGACGGCCTGGACCTGGCGCGTCGCGCGGTGGACGCGCTGGAGGCCGATGGGCTCATCGTCCATCTCAATCCGCTGCAGGAAGCGGTACAGCCGGAGGGCGACCGCGAACTGGCGCGGCGTCCTGGCGCTGATCGCTGGCGCCGCGCGCATCGTGGGCGTGCCGATGGTGGCCAAGGAAGTGGGGGCGGGCCTGTCCGCCTCGGTGCCTGTGCGCTCGTCGAGGCGGGCGTGGCGGTAATCGATGTCGCCGGCGCCGGCGGCACCAGTTGGGCCGCAGTGGAGGGCGAGCGCGCCCGCAATGCCGCCGACCGTGCAGTGGCGATGTCATTCGCCGATTGGGGGATTCCACCCTGACCAGCGTGCAGGCGGTGCGTCGGGCGCTGCCAACGGTGAAGCTGATCGCGTCGGGCGGGATCCGCGATGGCGTCGACGTGGCCAAGGCCATCCGCCTGGGCGCGGACATCGCCGGGCAGGCGGCCAGCGTGCTGGGCGCGGCGACAGTGTCCACCGGGGCCGTTGTCGCGCATTTCGAGATCGTCATCCGCCAGTTGGCCGTCGCCTGCTTCTGCACGGGCTCGGCTGATCTGGCGGCGTTGCGTCAGGCGCGCTTGTTGCCCTCGTCGCATTTGTCCGCCGGTTGATGTCGGCGTCGTCCGCACGCTAACAGCAGGCTGCTGAAATACCTACGCCAAAGACAGACTATTGATCCCCCTGGCGAGACGGCTCGATTGACGGGAGCGATGTGTTCATGGAGCAGCTGTTCACGATGAAGCGGTTGGAAGATTTCGTTCCAGCCGGTCATCCTGGTGCCCGCACCGGCTGATGATCAATGGAGCGCTGGTGCGGCT
>NZ_RZPH01000691.1:0-3307 GCF_004022825.1 Mesorhizobium sp. M7A.F.Ca.CA.004.04.2.1 | reverse complement strand
GACATTGACGTTGATGGCATCCTTGGTGTCAAGGATGTTGTCGAAGGCGACCAGAACGATGCCGGCTTCCTTGGCGCGCTTGATGACCGGACCGAAGGCTGTCGGGTTCTGGGCGTCGGTGACGATGGCGTCATAGCCGGAATCGATGAAATTGTTGATCGCCGAGATCTGCGCCGGCACGTCCTCGCCCGTCGAGACGACCTTGAATTCCTTGATCTTGGCTTTGACTTCAGGTTGTGCGGCGTAGGCCTTGGCTGTCTGCACCATCTGGATACGCCAGGTGTTGGCGATATAGCCATTGGCGAAGGCGATGCGGAACGGCCCTTCCTTCTTGGGATATTTGAAAAATTTGGTCTCCGCGCTCCACGGCGCGAAACAGTCCGCCTGAGCGGCGGGACCCGACACGATTTCGGGTCCGGCGGCCATGGCGGCCGAATTGAGCATGACGAATGCAGTGGCGGCAACGACGCCACCAACAAGTGACTTGATCATCGATAATCCTCCCGATTGCAGTTCTGATTGTCGTTTCGCAATGCGAATTTTTCGCGCGATGGACCGGCACCTCCCGCCTCGTCATGCGCTTCCTTGGTCGCCGGTGGTGGCCGACCCGGTTCCTCCCTTGTCGCCGCCAGCGGGGCGAAAACTATCATATTATCCATAATAAACAAGTATTAGTTGTCACTTATGTATAATAAACAGGCGCAAACTATCGTTGATACACCTGCCCGGAGGAGATGGTAGCGCTACCAAATTGGCGTGTAAACCGGCATTCGCACAGTCGCTCCTGTGCGTTTCAACGCGCCGTGCTCTCGCGGCGCTTGAGTTCGAAACCGAGGTCGACGATCCGTTGCTCCGGTCTGTTGCCGGCGATCGCCGCCAGCGCCATGGCGACGGCACGCCGGCCGATCTCATAACGATGGGTGCGGATGCTAGTGACCGAAGGAAACGCCACCTGCATCATGTCGAGATCGTTGAAACCGACGATGCCGATCGTCTTCGGCACCGCGATCGAGGCGCGATGGCATTCGAACAAGACGCCGAGCGCGATATCGTCATTGTTGCAGAAGACACCGTCGAGTGTCGGCACCTTGGCCAGCGCGTCGCGGAACATCTCGCGGCCGAGCGACACGCTGGACAGCACCGGCGTGGTGGTTACGAGGCGCGAGTCGAACAGGCCCGCGGCCTCCATCGCCGCGCGATAGCCGGCAAGGCGCCGCTGCGAACGCGGATCCATGCGCGCGCCGATGAAGCCGATGCGGCGATAGCCCGCCTCGATCAGATGCTCGGTCGCCGCCCTGCCGCCATCGAGATGCGAGAAGCCGACCATCATGTCGACCGGATCTGGACCGGTTTCCATGACCTGCACCACAGGGCAGCCGGCACTTTCCAGCAGCTTTCGCGAAGCCGGTGTCTGATCGATGCCGGCGACGATCAGCGCGGCTGGCCGTTGCGAACCGAACACCTGCAGCAGCCGCTCTTCCTCGAGGCCGGAATAGTGGGTGTTGCCAAGCTGGATGCGGAACGGGCTGGCCGACAGGCTGTCATAGATGCCGCGCACCACCTCGGCGAAGACGTTGTTGGTCAGCGACGGCACCAGCACGCCGAACACCTCGGCGCGCGCCGAGGCGAGCGCCCGGGCATTCGGGTCCGGCACGTAGCCCAGTTCGTCGACGGCGGCCTGGATCTGGCGGCGCAGCTCTTCGGACACACGCTCCGGCTCGCGCAGGGCGCGCGACACGGTGATGGCGCCGACGCCGGCCTTGCGTGCGACATCCGCGATGGTCGGGCGACCGCCGCCCCGGCGCGAGCGCGGCTTGGTCAAGGACGCACTCCTGGCGACTGGCTTGTGCAGCCAAGCGCCTTTGGAACCATATTCGGGGTCTTTGCCACCGTCGTCATGCCAAACCGGCCTGTTGCCGCACCCATTCGCCTTCCGGCGTCGCGCAGCCTTGGGTGGTTGTCAAGCCGCGCAGCTCCCGGACCATTGGGCACGGTGAGCTCAGGCCGTCACGGCTGTGCTGCGCCGTGCCTTCCAGAACAGCAGCCCGATCGCCACCAGGTTCAGCAAATTCCACGCGATGCCGTTGAGGAATGCGGCGGCGTAGGAACCAGTCAAATCGTAGATCCAGCCCGACATCCAGCCGCCGATCGCCATGCCGAAGATGGTCGCCATCATGACGATGCCGATACGCTGGCCGGCCTCCCTGGCCGGCATGTAATCGCGCACTATGATCGCGTAGCAAGGCACGATGCCGCCCTGCGACAGGCCGAACACCAGCGACACCACATAGAGCGAGGCAAGCCCGTCGAACGGGATATAGAACAGCAGCGACAGGCACTGCAGCACCGAGCCGATCATCAATGTCCACACCGCGCCGATACGGTCGGCGAGGAAGCCGGACGCCAGCCGGCTGACGACGCCGCCGGCCATCATGATCGACAGCATGTCGGCGCCATGCGCCACGCCGTAGCCGAGGTCCATGCAATAGGCGACGATATGCACTTGCGGCATCGACATCGCCACGCAGCAGCCGAGCCCGGCGACGACCAGCAGCACCTGCAAGGCCGCCGGCGACAGCGAGATCGGCTGCACCGATCGGCTTCCGGGCGAACCCGCGACGGCCGCCGCCGGGGCACCGCGCCGCAGCATCAGCACCAGCGGCACCATTGTCACCAGGCAGAAGATGCCGATTGCCGCATAGGTGAAGCGCCAGCCTTCCGCCTTCATCAGCGTCGGCATGATGGTCGGCCACAACGCTCCGGCAAGGTAATTGCCGGCCGCCGCCGCCGTGACCGCGACACCGCGACGACGGTTGAACCAGTGCGAGATATCGGCGATCAGCGGCCCGAAGATCACCGACGTGCCGACACCGATCAGCACTCCTTGGGCAAGCGTGAATTGCAGGATCGAGGTCGACAGCGCCGCGAGCAGCAGGCCGGCGGAAAGCGCAATCGAAGAGAGCAGCGCCGGGATCCAGTAACCCATCCGGTCGATGGCGCGGCCGACCAGCACGTTGCCGGCGGCGAAACCGACCATGGTCGCGGTGTATGGCATGGACGCCGCGGCGCGGTCGACGCCGAACTCGGCCTGCACCGCAGGCAGCACGACGACGACAGCCCACATGCCCACGGCGCCGATCGTCGCCAGCAGCATCGAGATGGCAAGCCGCATCCAGGCATAGGAGCTGTCGATGCCGGGGCCGGGCTGGATGCTGTCGGTTCGGGTCAAGGCGTTTCCTGTCGGCGGTCTCGGAGATCGGCTGCCGTTTGCGCCACTATCGGCGCCTTCTCAGGCCGCAGCAGCGCC
>NZ_RZPH01000068.1:0-11438 GCF_004022825.1 Mesorhizobium sp. M7A.F.Ca.CA.004.04.2.1 | reverse complement strand
GGCCTAAACAGGCTGTAGTAGGGGCCGTGGCCGATATGCAGGTCGTCCATGCGCTCGATGATGCGCGGATGCGTCGCCTCGACGATGACGAACACGCCAGGCGCGACGCCCTTGCCGACCGTGTAGTCGACGACGCCTTTCCTGAGCAACAGACCGCCATCCTCGCGCGGGATCAGCACCTTGGCGAGGTCATCGCGGTCGGCCTTGGGGCCGTGCATGCCGGGCACGTCGGGCACCAGCCCGGTGGCGTTGGCGATGGCACACATCTCGACCATGGTCTTGGAACCGTCGACGAACTCGACCAGCATGCGCGGGTTCATGTTGCGGCGGATGGCTTCGGCGCGATAGTCGTCCGGTACGGCATCGTGGTTGAGCGGGTTGTTCTTGCCCTTGCCGGCCGAGACGATGGTCAGCCCGAGCGCCGACGCGAATTCGATCAGTTCCATGCAGCTCGACGGCTCGTCGCCCGCACCCACCGAATAGACGACGCCAAGCCGGTCGGCCTGCTGCTTGAGGTAGCAGCCGATGGTGACGTCGGCCTCGACGTTCATCATCACCAGATGCTTGCCGTGCTCCATCGCCATGAGGTCGAAATCGGCGGCGACGCCCGGCTTGCCGGTGGCGTCGATGACGACGTCGATCAGCGGATTGGTGACCAGCATCTCGTTCGAAGTGACGGCGATCTTGCCGCTCTCGATAGCGCCGGTGACTTTCGACGCGGTGTCGGCTTCGACGGCCATGGCTTCGTCGCCATAGGCGATACGGATGGCATCGCGCGCGGTGTGCGGGCGGCGCGTCGAGACGGCGCAGATCGAAATGCCTGGCATCAGCATGCCTTGGGTGACCAGATCGGTGCCCATTTCGCCCGAACCGATGACACCGATGCGCACCGGGCGGCCCTCGGCGGCACGCCTGGCGAGATCGCGGGCAAGGCCGGTCAGGGCGACGTTGGTCATGCAGGAATGTCCACAGCTTCGTGATTTGAGGTCGGATAGCAGGGAACGGGTTCTATTTGCCAACGAAACCCGGTCGCGACCGGCAATTTCCCGCGAAATCGTCTCGGAAGGGACGACCGCCGAGGCTCGATTGGCCGAAGCGCAACCAATTGACATCGCAGCTGACAACCCCAATAAAACATTCGTTTGTCAACAAAGGCAAATGTTCACCGACGCGACAGTCGGAAAGCATTCGCCTCTGGGGCAAATTGGGGAGTGTCTTTGCGCCGGGGCGTCAAAGGCTGGATGGAGCATCATTGCGAGGCGTCGAGCGAAGGCTCGCGGCTCCAGGGGAGGAAAAATGGATACTGTTCTCGCGGGCCTAAAAGGGGCCATCGATACGCTTGGCCCGACGATCCTGCTGCCAATTGTCATTTTCATCATCGCCGTGGTTCTGGGCGCCAAGGTCAGCAAGGCTTTTCGCGCCGCCGTCACCATCGGCGTCGCCTTCATCGGCATCAATCTGGTGCTTGGCCTCATGTTCACGTCGATTGGCGACGTCGCCAAGGCCATCGTCACCAACACCGGCATTCATCGCGACATCATCGATGTCGGCTGGCCCTCCGCGGCCGCGATCGCCTTCGGCTCGTCGGTCGGCCTTTGGGTCATTCCGGTCGGCATCCTCGTCAACATCGTGCTGTTGCTGACACGCATGACGCGCACGCTCAATGTCGACGTCTGGAATTTCTGGCACTTCGCCTTTGTCGGCTCGCTGGTGGTCGCCGCAACCGACAATCTGGCCTATGGCATCGCGGTCGCAGCACTTGTCGCAGCACTCTCGCTGCTGTTCGCCGACTGGTCGGCGCGCGCGGTACAGCAGTTCTACGGCGTGCCCGGCATTTCGGTGCCGCATCTCGCCTCGGCACAGATCCTGCCGATCGCCATTGTGCTCAACTGGATCATGGACCGCATTCCCGGGATCAACCGCATCAACATCAACACCGATACGATCGAGCGCAGGTTCGGCGTGTTCGGCGAACCTGTCGTGATGGGCCTCATCATCGGCCTCGTGCTTGGTGCAATCGCGTTCTACAATGCGGGTGATCTCAGCGTGGTGCTGGCCAAGGTTCTGGGCACCGGCATGACACTGGCCGCGGTGATGCTGCTGCTGCCGCGCATGGTCAAGATCCTGATGGAGGGGCTGATCCCCGTCTCCGACGCCGCACAGGCGTTCGTGCGCAAGCGCACCGGTGACCGAGAGCTTCTCGTTGGCCTCGATTCGGCGATCCTGATCGGCCATCCGGCCGCGATCTCGTCGTCGCTGATCCTGGTGCCGATCGCGATCATCCTGTCCATCATCCTGCCGGGCAACCGCGTCATCCTGTTCGCCGACCTCGCGGTCATCCCCTTCATCGTCGCCATGACCGCGCCGCTGGTCAAAGGCAACGTGTTCCGCATGGTGGTGATCGGCACGGTGACGCTGGCCATCGGCTTCTACGTCGCCAACGCGCTGGCGCCGCTGTTCACCAGCGCAGCAGTCTCGTCGGGCTTCAAGCTGCCGGCGGACGCGCTGCAGATCACCTCGGTGGTCGACGGCTTCCTGTGGGTGCCTTACGTGGTCATCGAGGCGATCCAGGGGATGGGGCTTGTCGGCATCATCGTGATCGCAGTGGTCATCGCGGCATTGTTTGTCCTCTACCGCCGCAATCCGCTCGGCTGGGAGCGGGCCGCGGGCGCCGAGGACGAGCCGGCCGAAGAGACGGCCTGAACCTGATAGCGTCCACCCTCAAACCGATCGTGCGCCCTTCCCGCGGCGCACGATTTCATAGACGGAGCAAAGAATGTCCGACGGACTCATGCAGCTTCTGGACCCTGACGCGATCGTGCTCGGATCCGATGCCTCGACCAATGAGGAGATCATCCGCATCCTGGCGGGCCGGCTGGAGAGACTTGGCTATGTCAAAAGCAGCTATGCCGACGCGGTCGTGCGCCGCGAATTGACCATCCCGACCGGACTGCCGCTGGAACGCTCCGATAATGTCGCGGTGCCGCACACCGATCCGGAGCATGTGCTGAAGCCTGGCATCGCGATGGGCACATTGAAGCAACCAGTGACCTTCGCCAACATGGAGGATCCCGACGAGATGCTGCCGGTCGGCTTCGTCTTCCTGCTTGCCATCAACGACAAGGACAAGCAGATTGAGGCGCTGCAGGCCGTCATGGCCACCATCCAGAACCCGCAAGCCTTGGATGATTTGAGGTCGGCCAGAACCCTCGAAGACGTGCGAGCCGTACTCGGCTGAAACAAGGAGAAGCAGAGATGTCGAGACAGAAAACCATTCTCTTTGCCTGCGGCACGGGCATCGCCACCTCGACCGCGGTCAATGTCGCCGTCACCGAGGAAATGAAGAAACGCGGCCTCACCTTCAATGCCCAGCAGGCGAAGGCCACCGAAGTGCCCGGACTGGCCGACAATGTCGACTTCATCGTCGCAACCACCCCGATCTCCGCTTCGGTCACCAAGCCGGTGATCAAGGGCCTCGCCTTCCTCACCGGCATCGGCAAGGACAAGGTGCTCGACGAGATCGAGGCGCAGTTGCGCAAATGACGGCACAGACGCTACGCGCAGGCTGACGCGGCTTCACACCACCCTGACATAGCTCGTCATTCCCGATTTCTGGTGCTCGATGATGTGGCAGTGCAGCAGCCAATCGCCGGGATTGTCGGCGACGAAGCCGAGCTGAACCTTCTCGTTGGGCTGGATGAGATAGGTGTCGGAAATCACAGGCTGAACCTGGCGCGTCGAGGATGACAGCACTTTGAAGCTCATACCGTGCAGATGCATCGGATGAGATTGCGGCGTCAGGTTCTCCATGTCGATGACGTAGCTTTGGCCAAGCTTCAATTCGGCCAGTGGCGCGGTCGGGTCCTTGGTGTCGCCTGGCCACGGCACTTTGTTGAGGGCCCAGAAACTATAGCCAAGCGAACCGCAGATGCCATCGCTCGGGACGTTTTCCGCCGTGGCGCTTAGTGCCAGGGAAATATGCCTGGCACTGGCGAGATCCACTTCCGCCACCGGATTGAGCTCCAGCGGAGCAACATCGCGAATGTCCCGTTTGAGGGATTTTCCTGTCGCGCGCAGGGTCGCCAGGATTTTTGGCTTGGTGCCCCTGACGTCCCTCAAGCTGACCATCGCGCCTTCATTGTCGGGCATGCGTATGGCCAGCTCCATGCGCTGGCCGGGTCCGAGCAGCAAGGCGTCGGGCGAAAAACGCTCAGGCACCGGATTGCCGTCGAGCGCCATGACACTCGCCTCCGCACCGTCGACGCGGAAAGCGTAGATGCGCGTCACGTCGGTGATGGCGACACGCAGCCGCGCAAGTCCGCCGGCCGGCGCATCATATTGCGGCTGGTCGAGCCAGTTGGCGGTGCGTACCGTGCCGTAAGTGCCGGTTCTCGCGGCATCGCGCGGCCGGAACTGGTCGATGAACTGACCGTCGTCGCCGAGGCGCCAGTCGCGCAAATTGAGGACGATTTCGGCATCGAATTTCGGATCGTTGGGATTCTCGACCACGATCACGCCGGTCAGGCCATGGCCCATCTGCTCCAGCGTGTTGCAATGCGGGTGGTACCAGAAGGTGCCGGCATCGGGCGACGTGAAGGCGTAGTCGAAATGATCGCCGGTGTAGACGTAGGGCTGTACCAGAAACGGCACGCCGTCCATCTTGTTGGGAACGCGAATACCGTGCCAGTGGATCGTCGTCGGATCGTCGATCGCGTTGACAAGGCGTGCTGCGAAGGGCTCGCCCTTTTTCATCCTGAGCACGGGCGGCATTCCGGCGTTGCCATAGGTCAGCACATCCCTGGTCTGGCCGACATCCATCAGCTTCGCCTGGATCTTTGCCGTCTGCAAAACCACCGGCTCAGGCGTCGCGGCGGCCCAGCCACCAAGCCGGCCCATCGCCGAAAGCCCGATCCCGCCCGCGCCGGCAACCGCAGCCGTCTTCAAAAGCCTGCGGCGTGTGAGTAAGGTCATTCGGCGCTCCAACTATAAAGACGGCTGCCCGCGCAGGTGTAACCGCCGCGCCACGGATCACAAGCCGGCAACCAGCGCAAATTCTGTTGAACGCATGGCGCCGCTATTCAGCCGCCTCGGCATAGTGTGCCGGTACGTAGTTGAGGATGGGGCCAAGCCAGCGCTCTACCTCGGCCAATGGCATCGCCTTGCGGCGTGCGTAATCCTCGACCTGGTCGCGTTCGACCTTGGCGACGCCGAAATAATAGCTTTCGGGATGCGCCAGATAGATGCCTGATACCGAGGAACCCGGCCACATTGCATAGCTTTCGGTCAGGCTCACGCCTGCATTGCGCTCACCGTCGAGCAGCCGGAACAAAGTCGCCTTCTCGGTGTGATCGGGCTGCGCCGGATAGCCGGGCGCCGGACGAATGCCGCGATAGGGTTCGCCGATCAGTTCGTCCGGCGCCAGCGCTTCATCTGAAGCATAGCCCCAGAATTCCTTGCGCACCTTCTCATGCATCCGCTCGGCAAAGGCTTCGGCGAAGCGGTCTGCCAGCGCCTTGACCATGATCGACGAATAATCATCATTCGCTCGCTCGAACCGTTCGGCGATAGCCACCTCCTCGATGCCGGCGGTGACGATAAAGCCGCCGATGTAATCCGGCTTGCCGCACTCCGCTGGCGCGACGAAGTCCGCCAGTGCGACATTGGCCTTGCCGTCGCGCTTGGTCAGCTGCTGGCGCAAGGTAAAGAAGGTCGCCAGTTCCTGCGACCGCTTTTCGTCCGTGAACAGCCTGATGTCGTCGCCGACGGCATTGGCCGGCCAGAAACCGACGACGCCGCGCGGCGCGAACCATTTCTCGGCGATGATCTGCTTCAGCATCGCCTGCGCATCCTCGAACAGCTGGCGCGCGGCGGCGCCTTGCGCCTCGTCTTCGAGAATTTTGGGATAACGGCCCTTCAGCTCCCAAGTCTGGAAGAACGGCGTCCAATCGATGTAGCGCGCGAGTTCGGTGAGATCCCAGTTCACGAATACCTTGACGCCGGTAAAGGACGGCTTCGGCGGCTCGTAGGCAGACCAGTCGATCCGGTGCGCATTGGCCCTCGCCTTGGCCAGCGGCAGCCGTTGCTTGTCGGCTTCGGAGCGGGCATGCGCATCGGCGACCTTCTTGTATTCGGTGCGCACCGTGTCGACATAGCCGCCCTTGGTCTCGTTCGACAGCAAGGACGACACGACACCCACCGCCCGGCTGGCGTCGGTGACGTAGACCGTCTGGCCCTTGGTGTAGCGCGGGTGGATCTTCACCGCCGTGTGCACACGGCTGGTCGTCGCGCCGCCGATCAGCAGCGGAATGTCGAAGCCTTCACGCTCCATTTCCGAAGCCATGTGCACCATCTCATCGAGAGACGGCGTGATCAGGCCGGAAAGGCCGATGACATCGACATTTTGCTCACGGGCCGTCTGCAGGATCTTGGCCGCCGGCACCATGACGCCGAGATCGACGATCTCGTAGTTGTTGCAGGCGAGCACGACGCCGACGATGTTCTTGCCGATGTCATGGACATCGCCCTTGACCGTCGCCATCAGGATCTTGCCCGCTGTCTGGCGTTCGCCATTGTCGATGCCGTTGGCGGCGTTGGCCAGCTTCTCGGCCTCCATATGCGGCAGCAATCCGGCGACGGCCTGCTTCATCACCCGCGCCGATTTCACCACTTGCGGCAGGAACATCTTGCCCGCGCCGAACAGGTCGCCGACGACGTTCATGCCGGCCATCAGCGGGCCTTCGATGACATGCAGCGGCCGCTCGGCGGCAAGCCGCGCTTCCTCGGTGTCGGCGTCGATGAATTCGGTGATGCCGTTGACCAGTGCATGGCTGATCCGCTGTTCGACAGTCCATTCGCGCCAGGCGAGATCGCGCTCCTGCGCTTCCTTCCCGGCCGTGCCTTTGAAGCGTTCGGCAATCTCCAGCATGCGTTCGGTGGCGGTGCCGCCGGCCCTGGGCGCGCGGTTGAGCACGACGTCCTCGCAGGCCTCGCGCAGATCAGGCTCGATCGTATCGTAGACGGCAAGCTGACCGGCATTGACGATGCCCATGTCCATGCCGCGCTGGATGGCATGGTAGAGGAACACGGCATGCATGGCCTCGCGCACCGGCTCGTTGCCGCGGAACGAGAAGGACAGGTTCGACACGCCGCCGGAGATATGAACATGCAGCAGCGTCGCGGTGATCTCGCCGGCCGCCTCGATGAAGTCGACACCGTAATTGTCGTGCTCCTCGATGCCGGTGGCAATGGCGAAGACATTGGGATCGAAGACGATGTCCTCGGGCGGGAAGCCGGCCTGCTCGGTCAGGAGCTTGTAGGCGCGCGTGCAGATCTCGACCTTGCGCGCCTTGGTGTCGGCCTGGCCGTCCTCATCGAAAGCCATGACGACCACGGCGGCGCCATAGGCCCGCACCAGCCTGGCATGATGCAGGAATGCCTCTTCGCCCTCCTTCATCGAAATGGAGTTGACCAGCGGCTTGCCCTGCACGCATTTCAAGCCGGCTTCGATGATCTCCCATTTCGAACTGTCGACCATGACGGGAACGCGGGCTATGTCCGGCTCGGCGGCGATCAGGTTGAGATAGTCGACCATCGCCTTCTTCGAATCGATCAGCCCCTCGTCCATGTTGATGTCGATGATCTGCGCGCCATTGGCGACCTGGTCGCGCGCGACGTCGAGCGCGGCGACATAGTCGCCTGCCGTGATCAGTTTCCTGAACTTGGCCGAGCCGGTGACGTTAGTGCGCTCGCCTACATTGACGAACGGAATCTCGTCGGTGAGCGTGAACGGCTCCAGCCCGGACAGGCGCATCTTGGGCTCGATGTCTGGAATGGCACGTGGCGGATATTTCTTCACCGCTTCGGCGATGGCGCGGATGTGCTCGGGCGTCGAACCGCAGCAGCCGCCGACGACATTGACCAGTCCCTCGCGGGCAAACTCCTCGATCTGCGCGGCCATGAAGTCCGGGCTCTCGTCATACCGACCGAATTCATTGGGCAGGCCGGCATTCGGATAGGCGCAGGTGAAGGTGTTGGCGACGCCTGAAATCTCGGCCAGATGCGCCCGCATCGCATTGGCGCCGAGCGCGCAGTTGAGGCCGATGGTGAAGGGGCTGGCATGGCGCACCGAATGCCAGAAGGCGGTCGGCGTCTGGCCCGACAGCGTGCGGCCGGAGAGGTCCGTGATGGTGCCCGAAATCATCACCGGCAGGCGCACGCCCTTTTCGATGAAGATCTCTTCCGCTGCGAAGATCGCCGCCTTGGCATTCAGCGTGTCGAAGATCGTCTCGATCAGGATGATGTCGGCGCCGCCATCGATCAACCCGCGCAGCTGCTCGCCATAGGCGAGGCGCAGGTCGTCGAAGGTCACGGCGCGGTAGCCGGGATTGTTGACGTCGGGCGACATCGAGGCGGTGCGGTTGGTCGGCCCGAGTGCGCCGGCGACAAAGCGGCGCTTACCGTCCTGCTGCTCGGCACGAACAGCAGCGCGGTGTACCAGCCGCGCGCCATCGCGGTTCAGCGCGTAGACGGCATCTTCCATGCCGTAGTCGGCCTGTGCGATCGAGGTCGAGGAGAAAGTGTTGGTTTCGAGGATGTCGGCGCCCGCGATGGCGTATTGATAGTGGATCTCCTCGATCGCCCCGGGCTGCGTCAGGATCAGAAGATCGTTGTTGCCTTGCTGATGGCAGGCGCAGCCGGCGAAGGCCTCGCCGCGAAACTGGTCCTCGTCAAAGCCGAGGCCCTGGATCTGTGTGCCCATGGCGCCGTCGAGGATGAGAATGCGCTCGCGTGCTGCCGCAGTGAGCGCCGCAAGCACTTCCGAACCGTCGGGTTTTGCCGCTACGGGGCCGAACAATGCGTCCAGCGATGCAGAATTCTGCGACATTTTTTATCCCTTTGGCGACAGACCTTTTCATGTCACATAAGGATATCTTTATGTCAATATACGACAGATGCTCGCCATTGTCACCCCACCCATCACGAAGTGGGGTCTGAGGCGCGGTTTACTACGAACCTACGCTCTGTCGACGCTTGCCAGGAAGCGGGCGAAGATCGGATCAAAACGATCCGGCGAATCCCAGAACGGCGCGTGGCCGGATTTGTCGAGCAGATGGGCCTTGCCTTCCCATAGATTGGAGAATTTCACAGCGGAGACGAAATCGGTGTTGACGAATGGCTCGTCGATGCCGTTCAGAACGGCGATCGGCGGCGTCTTGCCGGCCACGATTTCGCGCTGGTTCCGGCCGGTGCCGGCCGCGAACTTTTCGAACATCAGGCGCCGCGCCCGCCCATCGGTGCGCGCCACCGTGTCGATGAGAAACGGCTCGAACGGCTCGCCGCAAGTGCTGCGCGCATAGGCCTCGACATCGGCGCCGCTGAAGGTTTCCTGCCCCGCGAGGTGCATATGCGGGCTCGGCTTGAATCCGTTGCCGACCTCCTCGGGCGAGACGGGCGGCGTGCCGGTGATCATCAGGCCAAGCAGGCCGGGAAAGCGGTCGATCATCTCAAGCCCGATATGGCCGCCGAGCGACCAGCCGAAGACGATGGCCTTGTCGATGCCGAGCAGCCCAAGCACTTCGGTCATGGCATCGGCATAGCCTTCCATGCTGTAGGAACGCTCAGGATCGATCGCATCGCCGGACGCTCCGTGGCCGGGCAGGTCGGGAGCGATCAGGTGGTAGCGCTCGCCCAACGGGCCGTCCAACTGGTTGCGGAAAACGGCGCTGGAAGATGAATTGCCGTGGATCAGCATGACAGCGGTGCCCTGGCCACTGGTCTGGCGCACCGCGATCTTGCCGTGGCTGGTGTCAAGGGTCTTCTGCGCGATCGTCATTGTCCGCTCCGTTATAATTGCCTTGTTTTAGTGCAGTTGCGCAGCAAAGCGCCACGGCTTCCATACCTTTGCGGGAACCATCTTCCCGGCCAGGTTGCGTTGAAAAATCCTTTTCAAATAAGAACAATTATGCGTAGATTGTCAATTATCCAACTCCCGATGAACGGGAGGAAACAGGGAACAGCACGATGAAGCCCAAATCCGCCGCAAGTCGAATCCGCCATATGCTGATGAGCACCACGCTGATCGGCATGTTTGCCGCATCAGCCGCCCCCGCCTTTGCCGACGTCGTCAAGATCGGCCTGCTTGCGCCGCTGACCGGCCCTGCCGCGGCGGACGGCCAGGAATTCCAGCGCGGCGTGCAGATGGCCATCGACGAGGCCAACGCAGCCGGCGGCGTTGCCGGGGATACGTTCGAACTGGTGGTCGGCGACGTCAAGGATCAGTCCGCCGGCAACGTCACCAGCGCGGTCGAGCGCCTGCTTGGCGATCCGGGCGTGCACTTCATGCTGACCGGCTATGCCAGCCTGACCAATTTCGAGATCGACAACATGGCCGAGGCGGAAATGCCCTACATGCTGGCGGCCACCTCGCAGCAGACCAGGGACATCATCGCGCCGAGCCCCGACAAATATATGTGCTGCTGGTCGCTGACCCCTTCCTTCGACGCCTACAACACCGACGTAACCCTGTTCGTCGAGAAGCTCGCGGCCGATGGCAAGATCACCCTGCCGACCAAGAAGGTCGCCATCATCTCGTCCGACAACGCCTATTCGAAGACCATCTCCGAAGGCATGAAGAAGACCTTCAAGGAGAAGGGCTGGACCATCACCGTCGACGAGATCGTGCCATTCGGCGAAGTGACCGACTGGCGTTCGATCCTCGCCAAGGTGCGCGAGAACGTTCCCGATGTCGTCATCAACACCGACTATCTGCCCGGCAATTCGGCGTCGTTCCTGAACCAGTTCCTCGAGCAGCCGACCAAGAGCCTCGTCTTCCTGCAATACGCACCGAGCGTTCCGGAATTCGTCGAGCTGACCGGCAAGAAGTCGGATGGTGTCATCTACAACCTGCTCGGCGGCGCGCTGACGACGCCGAAGAACCCGCGCGCCGATGAGGTGGCGGCCAAGTTCAAGGCAAAATACGGCGTCGAGAGCGGCACCTACGGCGTCGGCCTCTACGAAATGACCAATGTCTATTTCGACGCGGTCAAGAAGGTCGGCGGCGCATCCGACCATGCGGCGATCATGAAGGCGCTGTCGGAGACCGACAAGCAGGTCGCGGAAGGGCGGCTGAAATTCGATCCCGCCACCCACCTTGCCACGCAGGGCGACGACTATATTCCAATCACCTTCTTCCAGATCTGGGATGGCCAGCGCACGCTGATCTCGCCGGAAAAATACGCCACCGGCGCCTTCAAGCTCCAGCCCTGGATGAAGTAGGGAATGGCCCTGCTTGAACTGGACGACGTGTCGAAGGCCTTCGGTTCGCTGAAGGCCGTCGACGGCGTGTCGTTCAAGGTCGAAGCCGGCGAGATCTTCGGCATCGCCGGCCCGAACGGCAGCGGCAAGAGCACGCTGTTCAACATCATCACCGGCATCCCGTT
>NZ_RZPH01000690.1:0-3307 GCF_004022825.1 Mesorhizobium sp. M7A.F.Ca.CA.004.04.2.1 | reverse complement strand
CACCGACAACGATCACCTTCATCAAATCAGACTTTCCGCAGCCGGTTGGCTGGCTCAACGTATTGGATTGCGGGCGCCAACATACGGTCTGGAACCAAGCTGGCAAGCCGCGCTATTGGTCTGGCATGAGCAAATGGACGCCTACCGCCCTGGCCTTTGATCCAGCCACTCGACATCTGCGGCTCGACCCGCACGAGCCGGCCTTTTTTCAAAACCCTTATGATGCCTATGCTTTCCTGCACGGCGTATCGAATGCATTCTTCTGGGAAGAATTCGGCTTCTGGTGCTTTGGCGGTTTCGACGACGTCAACCGGCTGCTGCGCGATCGCCGCTTCGGCCGGCAGAACCCGGCCGGCATTCCAGACAGCCGCGGCATTGGACAGGACCGCAGCCATCTCAGGGCCTTCGACGGCGTCGAAGCCAATTCGATGCTGGAACTGGAGCCGCCGGTGCACACGCGGCTGAGAACACTGGTCAACCGCGCCTTCGTCTCGCGTCAGGTCGAACGGCTGCGGGCGCGTGTCGAGGCTTTGGCCAACGAGTTGATCGACCGTTTCGAACCAGGCAAGGCGGTCGACCTGTTGCCTGCTTTCGCGGCGCCCTTGCCGATCACCATCATTGCCGAAATGCTCGGTGTCCCGGTCGAAATGGGGCCGCAACTGCTCGACTGGTCGCACCAGATGGTCGCCATGTACATGCATGGCCGCACACGCGCGATCGAAGAGACGGCCAACCGTGCCGCCCGCGAATTTGCGGATTTCCTCCGTGGCTACGTCACCGAGCGACGCCGAAATCCCGGCGACGACCTGTTGTCGCTGCTGATCTCGGCGCAGGAGGACGGTGAGAGGCTGTCGGAGGACGAGATGGTGTCCTCGGCGATCCTGCTGCTCAATGCCGGCCATGAAGCGACCGTGCATCAGACCGGCAATGCCGTCCGCTCGATCCTTATGCAGGGCGGCGATGTCAGCCGCTTCTTCGGTTCGCCCGAGGCGACCGCGGCAACGGTCGAGGAATGCCTGCGCTTCGACGCGCCGCTGCACATGTTCGCGCGCTATGCCTATCAGGAGATCGAGGTCGCGCCCGGCATCGTCGTGCAGCCGGGCGAGACGATCGGGCTGCTGCTGGGCATGGCCAATCATGACCCACGCGCCTTCGCCGATCCCCTCGCCTTCCGGCCCGACCGTGCCGACCAGAAGAACGTGTCCTTCGGCGCCGGTATCCATTTCTGCATCGGCGCGCCGCTCGCCCGGCTCGAATTGCAGGTGTCGCTGAAAACCCTGTTCGAACGGCATCCGAAGCTGCATCTTGCCGAAGAGGCGCGCTTTCGGGACACTTACCATTTCCATGGGCTGGAAACGCTCGCCGTCGGCTTTTGACGGCCACAAGCCGGGGCTGCCTCAGACTGTGCCCGGGGAATAGGTGGCGCCGGTTTGCCTGATCTGACTGAGTTGAAATTCGCCTTCCTGGAAGAGCCGCCATTCTGCTTTGCAGGTGCATCGGGCGAGGTCTCAGGCTGTGACGTCGAGCTTGCGCGCAGGCTCGGTGACATGCTCGGATTGGCGAGCTTTAAGCCGATCGAAGCCGAATTCGCTGAACTGCTGCCGGGATTGGTCGAGGGTCGTTGGACCATGACGACCGGCCTGTTCGTCTCCGAAGAGCGCAGGCAGCTTGTCGACTTCACACGGCCGATCTGGGCGCTGCAGGACGGGTTGCTGGTCGCGAAACACAATCCGCGTGGCTTTCGCGGCTACCAATCCATTGCCGAGGACCGGACAGCGTTGATTGGTGTCATAACCGATCAGGTTCAGCATCTTACGGCGTTGCACAACGGAATCGCGCCCGAGCAGGTCAGGACGTTTGCAACGCAGGCGGATGCGGCGGACGCAGTGGCCAGCGGCGCGGTGCACGCCTACGCCAGCGTTGCGATGGCGCACCGAGGCTATCTGACCCGGCGGCCCGATATGCCGCTTGGGCTTGTCGAGGTTCCCCCGATTGAAAAGCAGCCGTCGGCCGGTGCCTTCGCGATCGCCAAAGGCAATTCAGCCCTGCTCCGGCGCATCGATGCTTGCCTCGATGAATTGGTGGGCAGCGACTGGCACCGACGGATGATGGCGCGATACGGATTCTCGGACAGCGATATCGACCGCATCGTCTGATCCGTGCATCTTTTGTTGTTCGACCATGATCTTTACCCGAAAACCGGCCTCCACTTTTCGGGATCACGGTCTACAGCTTGATCACATACTCCTTGCGAGTCGTTTCAAGCACTTCCCAGCTGCCTTTGAAGCCGGGCCTGAGCACGAAGCTGTCGCCGGCCTTGACGGTACGCGCCTGCCCGCCGTCTTCCGCGATCACCGAAACGCCGGACAGGATGTGGCAGAACTCCCATTCGTCATAGACGATGCGCCATTTGCCCGGGGTCGATTCCCAGATGCCGGCGTAAAGGCCGCCGTCGCGCTCCTCGACATTCCAGGTGAGGAATTTGGGATCGCCCGAGATCAGCCGATCCGGCGTCGGCGCGCCCTGTTCGGCGTCGACAGTGTCGACGCCGATGGCAAGAAATTTTGACTCGCTCATGATCGGTCAGACCTTGGCTAGCGCCTGTTCGAGGTCGGCGACGATGTCGTTGACGTCCTCGATGCCAATCGAAAGCCGCACCGTGTCCGGTCCTGCGCCGGCCTTGACCTTCTGCTCGTCGGAAAGCTGGCGGTGCGTGGTCGAGGCCGGGTGGATGACCAGCGACTTGGTGTCGCCGACATTGGCCAGGTGCGAGAACAGCTCGAGCGCCTCGACAAATTTCACGCCGGCGTCATAGCCGCCCTTGAGAGCGAAGGTGAACACGGCACCGGCGCCCTGCGGCGAGTATTTCTTCTGCAGCGCATTGTTCTTATCGGTCGGCAGGCCTGGATAGTTCACCGACGCGACCTTGGGGTGGTTGGACAGCCAGGCGGCGACCGTCACGGCGTTGTCGCAGTGGCGCTGCATGCGAAGCGGCAAGGTCTCCAGGCCGGTCAAGATGAGGAAGGCGTTGAAGGGCGAGATCGCCGGACCGAGATCGCGCAGGCCGAGCACGCGCGCGGCAATGGCGAAAGCGAAATTGCCGAAGGTTTCGTGCAGGACAAGACCGCCATATTCGGGGCGCGGTTCCGACAGCATCGGGTATTTGCCCGACTTCGACCAGTCGAAGGTGCCGCCGTCGACGATGGCGCCACCGATCGAATTGCCGTGGCCACCGATGAACTTGGTCAGCGAATGGACGACTATGTCGGCGCCATGCTCGATCGGCCGGATCAGGTAGGGCGAAGCC
>NZ_RZPH01000689.1:0-3308 GCF_004022825.1 Mesorhizobium sp. M7A.F.Ca.CA.004.04.2.1 | reverse complement strand
GGCCTCTCCTATCTGGCGACCAACGACGAGGACAACGCCTTTTCCGATTTCAACATGGCGATCAAGCTCGACGGCAGGAATGCCGAGGCCTGGTCCAACCAGGCGCTGATCTATGAGCGGCGCGGCGACAAGGCGAAGGCCGCGAAATCCTATAAGGAAGCCGTTCGCCTCGACCCTACCTACCAGCCGGCCAAGGATGGCCTCGCCCGCGTCAGCTGATCTCGGTTTCGGCAAGCGCTTCCCATACGAATCCGCGTGACATCCAAGTGCCGCGGGATCCTTTGCGTGTCCTAAAGGACGCACTTCGCAACCGGGCATTAACCCAGGCAGGAGGCTTTCGGCCCCTGCCTTGATCGCGCCAAGTTTTCAGCGGAACGGTCTACCCACCCAAGCCGTTGTTGAAAGTATTTTGCGAAAGGACCCTCCCATGATCAAGAAACTCGCCTGCGCCGCTGCCCTCGCCACGACGATGTTCGCGGTGGCTCCGGCCAGCGCCGGCAAGCTGCAACTCGGCACGCTCGATTGCACCATCGACGGCGGCACCGCTTATATCGTCGCTTCCAACAAGGGCGTGTCCTGTGTCTTCCGGCCTCATCATCACGGGCCGTCCGAGATTTACACAGGCATCATCTCCAAGATCGGCCTCGATGTCGGCCAGACGCATCAGGGCCAGCTCGTCTGGGCCGTGCTGGCCGCGACCCGGGATCGTGACGGAGGCGATCTCGCCGGCAGCTACTACGGTGTCAACGCCGAGGCGAGCGTGGTGACCGGCGGCGGCGCCAATCTGCTGGTTGGCGGCCTGGACAGCGCCGTCATGCTGGAGCCGCTCAGCGTCCAGGCGCAGACCGGCGTCAACCTTGCCGTGGCCGTGACCTCGCTCCAGCTGATCCACTCATTCAAGTGATTGCATGGAGCCGTGCGCTCCATGACCCCTCACCCCGCGGCGCGGAACCAGATAGGATGGTTTCGCGCCGTTTGATTTTGGGGGGGAACCATCATGCTGAAGACAGCCATAGCTGCCGCCATGTTCACGACGCTATCCGGAGCGGTGCAGGCGCAGGACCGAGGCATGGAAGTCGGTACGCTTGACTGCGCCATAGGCGGCGGCACCGGCTTCATCTTCGGCTCGAGCAAGGATCTGAGCTGCACCTTCAACCCCGCCGACAAAAGCTTCGCGCCGGAAGCCTATTTCGGCGCCGTCAACAAATACGGCCTCGACATCGGCACGACGAAGCAGACGGTCATGCAGTGGATCGTGCTGACGCCGCTGAAGAACATCTATGCGCCGGGTGCGCTGGCCGGCGACTATATCGGCGCCAGCGCGGAGGTGACGGCCGCCGTCGGCGCCGGCGCCAATCTGCTGGTCGGCGGCTCCTCTCAGGCCTTCACCTTGCAGCCGCTCAGCTTGCAGACGCAGACCGGCATGAACCTCGCGATCGGCGTCAGCCAATTCCAGCTGCGCAGCACCGAGAATTGATCGCGCAACGAAGCCCGCCAACCGAAGGGGCATCCGCGCGAACGGCCCTCAAAAAAACGCTTGAGCTCAACCCCGGTTGAGGTTTTACAAGCCTGCCCCGAGCGCAACAACGCCTCGATCCAGCGCTGTCGATCCGCATGGTCCTGCCGGAAACCCGTACTGGCTTCTGGCGTCCTGCGCTGGCGTCGAGATATGCAAGACGGGGGTGGAAATGACCGAGATCAGCACGAACAGGGTCGACTGGCGCGTATTGTGGGCAAGCGGCGACCTGGCGCGCTTCTGCTTCATCAGCCTCGGCATCCTGCTGCACGCCACCAACGAAACGATGGTGGCAACGGTGATGCCGGCCATGGTCGGCGAACTGGCGGGCGTACAGCTCGTCGGCTGGTCGCTGGCGATCTACGAACTCGGCGCCATCGTTGCCGGCGCGGCCGCCGGACGACTGGTGAGTTATGTCCCCTTGCGCACCAACATGGTGGTCGCCGCGCTGCTCTACGCAACAGGCGCGCTGATATGCGCCACCTCGCCTTCCATGCAACTGTTCCTCGCCGGCCGCCTGATCGAAGGACTTGGCGGCGGTGCGCTGGTGTCGCTGGCCTTCGTCTCGGTCGAACGACTGTTCTCGCGCGCCATCTGGCCGCAGCTTTTCGGCATCATGTCGGCGATCTGGGGCGTCGCCGCCTTCAGCGGACCATTGCTCGGCGCGATCATGACCGAGCTGTTGTCATGGCGCTGGGCCTTCGGCATCTTCACACTCGGCGGCGCCGCCATGGCGCTGGCAAGCTTCCTCGTGCTCGACACGCCGCAGGCGACGAAACCCAAGACGAGCACGGGTAAGGCGCCGCCCTTCCCGTTCGCGGCCCTTGGCTGCCTTGCCGTCGCCGTGGTGTTGATCGCCTCGGCCGGCGTCGACATCGCCTTGCTGCGCTCTTCGCTGCTGATGGCCTTCGGCCTCATCGGCCTGGTGCTGTTCTTCACCATCGACGCGCTGAAGCCGCGTTCGCGGCTGTTCCCGGCGCGGCTGTTCTCATGGCGCACGCCGGTCGGCGCCGGCATGACCATGGTTGCCGCCTTTTCGGTGGCGACCTGTTCCTTCGGCGTCTACGGACCGCTGTTGCTGACCAGCCTTCACGACATTCCGCTGCTGACCACCGGCTACATCATCGCCGCCGAATCGATAGCCTGGTCGATCCTCTCGATCCTGGTCGCCAACGCGCCGCCGCAGCGCGAGCGGCTGATCATCGTCGGCGGCGCAGTGATGATCGCGGCCGGCATCGCCGGCTTTGCGTATGCGATACCCCTGGGCTCCGTCCCGCTGATCCTGATATGTGCCCTGTTGCAGGGCGGCGGCTTCGGCATCGCCTGGCCGTTCCTGACGCGCGTCATCGTCGCCTCCGCCCCGGAGGGCGAGCAGACCATCGCCTCGGCGGCGGTGCCGACCATGCAGCGCATCGGCTATGCCGTGGGCGCCGCACTCGCCGGCATCGTCGCCAACGCCAGCGGCTTTTCGCAAGGCCTGAACCACGACGCGGCGGCGAATGTCGCGTCGTGGTTGTTTCTTGCCTTCGTGCCGCTCGGCATTGTTGGCTGCCTCGCGGCTTTGCGGGTTTCCAGACCGCTTGGCCAGCCACGGGAAGCTATCGGCTAAAACCTGGCCTGCTCATTCGGCCTCGCGCAGGCGGTAGCCGACGCCGGTCTCGGTGGTGATGTAGCGCGGCTGGTCGGGGCTCTTCTCGATCTTTTGCCTGAGCTGCCGGACATAGACCCTGAGATACTGCACATCGGTCGAATCGCCCCAGACCTGCTTCAAAAGGAAATGATGGGTCAGCAC
>NZ_RZPH01000688.1:0-3309 GCF_004022825.1 Mesorhizobium sp. M7A.F.Ca.CA.004.04.2.1 | reverse complement strand
CCTTGGCGCAGCCGGAAATGTGCAGCGTGAAGTCGAGGATGTCGGCGTTTTCAGCGGCAATCGTCTCGGCGATCTCGCGCGTGGCAATGCGGCCGGAGGCGCAGGCCGGCGTGCCGGGGCAAGCGGCAATGCGCGTGCGCGGGTCGGTGGGGGCGGTGACGAAGCCGAGGGCGGTGGCGGTGTGTTGGAGGGGTTGGTTGGCTGCCGGTGGCTGACCGAGGAAGAGCAGGGCGCGGCCGGGGGCTAGGCGGATTTCGGTTGTGTTGAGGGAGAGGGCGTGTTGGGCGAGAGCGATTAGCTTGTCGGCCGGCATGCTGCCGTAGGGGAGGGCGATGCCGAGGGCGGTGGCGTGGCTTACATTGAAGAAGCCAATTGGCCGGCGAGAGTGCTCTACGGCGCCCCCCTCTGTCCTGCCGGACATCTCCCCCTCCAGGGGGGAGATTGCGCTTGGAGAGCCGCGTTCGCCAACTGTCGATGCTGCAAGAGGGGAGCCTGCGGTGAAGCTGCCAATCTCCCCCCTGGAGGGGGAGATGTCCGGCAGGACAGAGGGGGGCGCCGTAGAATGCCAGCCTGCGAGAGAAGCCAATTGTCTCTCCGACAGATCCCTTGCGTGGGCCTCACGGCCTTTTTCGGCAATCATTCTTAGAGCCGCGACGGCGATGTCGCGAGCCGCACCTTCATCAGCAAACGCTAGCGGCTTCGCATTCTGCCCGTCACCCGCGACAGACACCTGCCATTGGATTCTCGCACCACTGCGCGTTGCAGCAAGCCGAACATCGGCCGTCACCGAATCCAGCCCAAGTTGCCCACCGCCATCGACAATCACCGAAACCTTCGGCCCCAACCGTTGCGCAAGCCCAGCTTCTTCGATTGCAGCCCTGATCCGTTCAGCCAGTGGCCGGGGATCGGCAATCTCTTGCGGATCGATGCCAGCCAGCGGGCCGGTCTCGACTGGCACGCCGGTGCGCACCGCGATATCAAGCGCATCGACCTCCGCCGCCAGCAGCATCGCGCTGTCCGTCGTCAGCCCACGTATCTGCAGACTGCCGCGCGCGGTGACTTCCATGATGCCATTGCCATGCCGCAAGGCGGATTCGGCTAACCCGATCAAAAGCTTCGGCGACAATCCTCCAGAAGTCGGGCCTCCAGAAGTCGGACCTCCAGAAGACGGGCCTCCAGCAACCGGATTGAGCCGCACCAAAAGCCCGTCGCCGGTCTGCATCGGCGCCGACAAGGCCGGGCAGGCGCCGCGGCGTGAGAAGGCGTTCATGCCGCCACCCCAAGCGCTTCTGCTTCGGCAATCAGGGCGGTGAGATCGTCATCGACGGAGTTGCGCAGGGGATGCCAGAGGCCACGCCGGCGCGCCGACAGGAAGCGCTGGGCGATGACCTTGGCAGCGGCGGGGTTCTCGCGCAGGATGAAGGCGCGGACCATGGGATCGCCGAGATAGGCATCGTGCACTGCCTCGATCAGCGTGCCCGAAATGGCGTGCGTGGTTTCGGCGAAGCCGACCAGGCGGTCGACGGTTTCGGCAAATTCGGAGGCGCCACGCGGGCCGTGGCGCATCTGTCCCGATATGAAGCGAGGATTGACGGCACGGGCGCGCACCACCCGCGATACGGCCTCACTGAGCGAACGCGGCTTGGGCTTTTGCGGGTCCGTGGTGTCGAGCACGATGACGTCGGCATTCCTGCCGAGCGCCGCAAGGGCTGCGGAAAAGCCGCCGATGAAGGCGACGTCGGCGGAGCCTTCGAGGATGTCGCGGCCGGGGTCGTCGCCGGTGTGGACGAGAAGATCGGCCTCGGCGATGCGGGTTTCGAAGGCGCCGGGCACCGAGATGCCTTCGCCTTCTGCGCCGCCATAGGCGTGCGATGTGGCGTCGAGATAGGCGCGGCCGATTTCTTCGCGCGCCGCCCAGTTGCCGGAGGACAAGATATCCTCGACGCCGGCGCCGTACGTGCCGGGCGAGGTGCCGAAGATGCGCGGGCTGATCTTGCCGTCAGCGCGGGTTTTGGCCGCGAGCGGGTTTTCCGAATCCTCCTCGTCGCGGGCGGCAACCGCGTTGGCGGCGGCATCGATCAGCGCGATCTGGGTCGGGAACATATCGCGGAACAGGCCTGATATGCGCCAGGTGACATCGACGCGTGGCCTTCCGAGCGGCGCCGGCGGCAATACCTCGATGCCGGTGATGCGGCCGGTCGCCGAATCCCATTGCGGCCGGCAGCCCATCAGAGCCAGGCCTTGCGCGATTTCCTCGCCGCCGGTGCGCAGCGAAGCCGAGCCCCAGAGATCGATGACCAGCGAGCGCGGCCAGTCGCCGTGCGATTGCATGTAGCCGCGCACGACTTCCTCCGCCGCTGCCTTGCCCAGATCATAGGCGGTCGGCGTCGGCATGGTGCGCGGGTCCGAGGTGAACAGATTGCGGCCGGTGGGCAAGACGTCCGAGCGGCCACGCGCGGGCGCCCCGGCTGGACCGGCCTTGACGTGGCGGCCATCAAGCGCGGCGAGCAGCGCCGCTTTCTCGGCGTCAGCGCTTTGTCGCCGCATGGCGTCGGGCTCATCCTCAGGGGCGCGGCCATAGAGATGCAGCCCATCCTTGATGGCAAAATCCTTGAGGTCGCAGAGCCAGGCGTCGATGCGGCGCAACGCTTCGTCGGGTGCGTCGGTCGTGGCGACGCCGGCTTCGGAGGCGAAACCGGTCTTTTGCGCGGTGTCGACGATCAGCTTCGCCAGACGATCTCGGCGGCGGCGGTCGAGCCCGTCGGCCTGGGCGTATTCATCGACCAGCCGCTCGAGCTTGTGTTGGTTTTCGTCGAGCCCGGCGCCGGTCAGCGGCGGTGGCAGATGACCAAGGGTGACGGCGGCGATGCGGCGCTTGGCTTGCGCCGCTTCGCCTGGGTTGGAGACGATGAAGGGATAGACGACGGGCAAGGCGCCGGTGACGATCTCGGGAAAGCAGTTCTCCGAAAGCGCAACGGTCTTGCCCGGCAGCCATTCCAGCGTGCCATGCGCGCCGACATGGACCAGCGCGTGGACGCCGAGCGACTTTCGCAGCCACAGGCCGAAGGCGATCAGCGCATGGCGCGGGGGCAGCGTCGGATCGTGGTAGTCGGCGCGGCGGTCGGCGGAGCGGCCGCGATCCGGGGCGAGGGCGATGGTGACGTTGCCGAAGGTGGTGGCGCGGAAGGGGAAACTTCGGCGCGAGGCGCCCCCCTCTGTCCTGCCGGACATCTCCCCCTCAAGGGGGGAGATTGGCAGTTTTGACGCTCCGCCCTCTCCTGCAACACTGGAGGTTGGCGAAACCGGTAA
>NZ_RZPH01000687.1:0-3320 GCF_004022825.1 Mesorhizobium sp. M7A.F.Ca.CA.004.04.2.1 | reverse complement strand
GCGCAAGCAAATGGGGGATCCATGAAATGAAGCTCAACCTCAACACCGACTTCACCAAATTCCCGCGGGCCGTCTCCGTACTGTCCGCCGGCAACGCCGGAACCACGCTACCGTCCGGCCGGGCCATTCTCGCCCATGACGAGCGGCATTTGCGCCGCCGCGCCATCGAGCTTGCCGACGGCAGCAAGGTGCTGGTCGACCTGCCCGAACCCGTCGCCTTGAACGATGGCGACCGGCTGGTGCTGGAGGATGGCGGCCATGTCGAGATCATCGCGGCGCCGGAAGAGGGCTATGACATCCGCGCCCGCGACGGCGTGCATCTGGCCGAGCTCGCCTGGCACATCGGCAACCGCCATCTCGCAGCAAGCATCGAGGCCGGTCGCATCCTCATCCTGCGGGACCATGTTATCAAGGCGATGCTGGAGGGGCTCGGCGCCACGGTGGCCGACGTTTCCGAACCGTTCAAGCCGGTGCGCGGCGCCTATTCCGGGCATGGCGGGCAAAGCCACGATCACGGCCATGCGCATGCCCACAGCCACGCCGAAGCGCACAGCCATTCTCATGACGAAGCGCATACCCATTCGCACAGTCACGCCGGCCATCACCACGATCATGGCTGACCAGCCTTCGAACATCGCCCTGCTGCGGCTGATGGCGTGGCTGTCGCCTGCCTTTCCGGTCGGCGGCTTTTCCTACAGCCATGGTCTCGAGCGCGCGGTGCATGACGGGCTGGTTGCCGATGCCGGGAGCCTGGCCGGCTGGCTGGAAACGCTTGTCGAGATCGGTTCGGGCTGGAACGACGCCGTGCTGTTCGCCGAGAGTTGGCGCCGCGCACGCCACGCCGGTGATCTCGATGAAGTGGCGGCACTCGCCGAGGCGCTGGCCGGCTCGCGCGAACGCCATACCGAAACCATGCTGCAGGGTGCGGCCTTCCTCAAAGCGGCGGCAGCCTGGCCAAATCCGGTGCTGAAACGGCTGCCGGCTGAATGCGCCTATTGCGTCGCCGTCGGCGCTGTTGCCGGCGGCAATTCAATTGCGCTTCAGGATGCGCTGTCAGCCTTCCTGCAAACCTTCTTCTCCAACCTCGCCCAGGCGGCGATCCGGCTTGGCATCGTCGGCCAGAGCGGCGCGACCACGTTGTTAGCCGGCTTCGAGCCGCTGGCGCTGACGACCGCAGCCCGCGCCGCGCGCTCGACACTGGACGATCTCGGTGGCTGCGCCTTCGTCTCCGATGTCATGGCGATGAAGCACGAAACCCAGTATTCGCGGCTGTTCCGCTCATGACTTTTCTCGCCTTCGCGCTCTCCCTTGTTCTGCTGCTGATCACCGCGCTGCATGTCTATTGGGGTCTTGGCGGCATCTGGCCGGGCCGGGATGCGGCCTCGTGCGCTCGCGCCGTGGTCGGTTTTCGCGGTGTCGATGAGATGCCGTCGCCGTTCGCCAGTTTCGCCGTTGCCGCGTGCCTGTGCCTGGCGACACTATGGCCGCTGGCGCTCGAAGGCGTCTTTGCTTCACCCTTCCCAAAGCAGGGCCTCGCCGCCACTTCGCTGCTCATCGGCCTAGTGTTCCTGGGTCGCGGCATAGCCGGCTTCACGCCATGGTGGCGGCGGCTGGCGCCGGAACAACCTTTCGCGCGGCTCGATGTCCGCTATTATTCGCCGCTCTGCCTGTTGATCGGGCTCGGCTTTGCCATCCTCGCCATCACGGAGTTTCCGACATGACACAGACAAATGGCCCGCTGCGCATCGGCATTGGCGGCCCGGTCGGTTCGGGCAAGACGACGCTGACCGAAAAACTGTGCAAGGCGTTGCGCGACGAGTTTTCCATCGCCGTCGTCACCAACGACATCTACACCAAGGAAGACGCCATGATGCTGGCGCGGCTGCAGGCACTGCCCGAGGACCGCATCATGGGTGTCGAGACCGGCGGCTGCCCGCACACCGCCATCCGCGAGGATGCGTCGATCAATCTGCAGGCAATCGCCGAAATGAACAGGAAATTCCCGGATCTCGACATCGTCTTCATCGAATCCGGCGGCGACAATCTTGCCGCGACCTTCTCGCCTGACCTCGCCGACCTGACGCTCTATGTCATCTCGGTTTGCCAGGGCGAGGAGATTCCGCGCAAGGGCGGGCCGGCGATCACCCGCTCCGATTTCCTGGTGATCAACAAGAGCGATCTTGCTCCTTACGTAAACGTCAATCTCGATGTCATGGAGAGCGACGCCGGCCGCATGCGCGGAAAACGGCCGTTCGGCTTCACCGACCTGTCGCGCGGCAAGGGGCTGCAGGAGGTGATCGATTTCATCATCGAGCATGGCGGCCTGCGGGCCAGCGGTGCCGCTGCCAGCACGGCAGCGTGAGACAGCTATCCCTGCACCAACCAAAACCGGTTGCGGACATGGGCTGGCCACGGCATTCTTGCCGAAACCGGAGGATTTTAGGATGAGCCTTGCCCGTCTGCAAAAGGAAACGCTGACCAACCTGCCCTACTATGAGGAGCGCGTCGATCTTGCCTGCGCCTTCCGCTGGACGGCACGGCTCAACATGCATGAGGCGGTGGCCAATCACTTCTCGCTGGCCGTCAATGATGGCGGGACACAGTTCCTGATGAACCCCAACCAGGTGCATTTCTCGCGCATCAAGGCGAGCGACCTTCTGATGATCGATGCCAACGATCCAGAAACGCTCTCCGGCCCCGATGCGCCCGACCCAACGGCGTGGGGACTGCATGGCGCCATCCATCGCAATGTGCGCCACGCGCGCTGTGTCATGCATGTCCATTCGATCCACGCCACGGTGCTGGCATCGCTCGCTGACTCGACACTGCCGCCGATCGACCAGAATTCAGCGATGTTCTTCAATCGCCATGTCGTGGACGCGCATTATGGCGGGCTGGCCTTCGAGGAGGAGGGCGAGCGCTGCTCGCAGCTTCTCGTCGATCCCAAGGTCAAGGTGATGGTGATGGGCAATCACGGCGTGCTGGTCATCGGCGACACGGTCGCCGATGCCTTCAACCGCATGTTCTATTTCGAACGCGCCGCCGAGACCTACATCAAGGCGCTGTGGACCGGCCGCCCGCTGCGCACGCTTTCCGACGCGATCGCAGAAAAGGCCGCGAGCGAGATGGACGACTATCCCGGCCAGGCCGAACGCCATCTCAGCGAGTTGAAGGCGATCCTCGACGAGCAGGAACCGGTTTACCGGAATTGAGGACCCTTCTCCCCGTCACTATACGGGGAGAAGGTGCCGGCAGGCGGATGAGGGGCGGCGCAAGCCCCGAAAGTGTGGGACGAACCAAAACTCGGCCTGACCGTGATC
>NZ_RZPH01000686.1:0-3321 GCF_004022825.1 Mesorhizobium sp. M7A.F.Ca.CA.004.04.2.1 | reverse complement strand
CTTCGAAGCGTCTTTTCGTTCCCGGTGGCGCCTATGGTAAACTAATTCCTAACCTGGTTCGGCGATGAATGGTCTTTCCTGAGACAGAGAAGGAGGAAAAGATGTCCGTTCGCAATGCCGCAAAAATTTTTACCAGCGTCATGGCGGCAGCCAGCCTATCGCTCGCTCTGCTGATGCCTGGCCCCGCTTTCGCCGATGCCGGTTTCCGGCAGTGGGTCGCCGGCTTCCGCGCCACCGCCGTGCAGAGCGGCGTTTCCGGCGCCCTCTACGACCAGGCCTTCAGGAACATCAGGGATATCGATCCGGTGGTGCTGGAGAAGGCGCGTACGCAGCCTGAATTCACGGCCCCCGCCTGGGACTATTTCGACAATCGCGTCCATGACCAGTCGGTCGCCGTCGGCCAGCAGATGGCCAGGAAATGGAAGCCGTGGCTGGACCGGATCGAGGCCAGGTTCGGTGTCAACCGTTACATCCTGCTGGCCATCTGGTCGATGGAATCGAACTATGGCGAGATCCTCAAGCGCGACGACGTCATGCGCAATGTCGTGCGCTCGCTGGCGACCTTGGCCTATGCCGATCCGAAGCGGGCGAAATTCGCTCGCACCCAGCTGATCGCCGCGCTGAAGATCCTGCAGACCGGCGATATCGACGAAAGCCATCTGAGCGGATCCTGGGCCGGCGCCATGGGCCATACCCAGTTCATCCCGACCAGCTATCTGCACTATGCCGTCGACATGGACGGCAATGGCAAACGCGACATCTGGAATTCGATCCCCGATGCGCTGGCGACATCAGCCAATTTGTTGAAGAAGAATGGCTGGCAGGCCGGCAAGACCTGGGGCTATGAGGTTGCTTTGCCCGCTGGAAAGCTTCCCGGCGGCTCGAAAACACTGTCGCAATGGCAGGCGCTCGGCGTGGTCAGGGCCAACGGCAAGCCGTTCAAGAACGGCTCCGACAAGGCGACGCTGAAGGTGCCGGACGGCCGCAACGGGCCGGCCTTCCTGATGATCAAGAATTTCACGGTCATCAAAGCCTACAATAACGCCGACAAATATGCGCTGGCCGTCGGCCTTCTTGCCGACGAAATCGCCGGCTCCAGCGGTCTCGTGCAAGACTGGAAGCGGCCTTTCACCAAGCTCACTTTCGAGGAAAGGCAGGAGCTGCAGCAGCGGCTTTCCCAACATGGCCTTTATGACGGCAAGTTCGACGGCAAGATCGGCGACGGCTCGAAATCAGCCATCTTGGCCTTCCAGGCCAAGGCCGGCTTGACCCAGGACGGTTACCCGAGCATGGAAGTGCTGAAGTGGCTCCGGCAGAAATAGAGCCGCCTGCGGTGCCGCGCGGCCTTTCGGGCGCGCAAAGGACACTGTAGCAATCTGGTTGGCGCGGCATTTGCTGCGCCAAGGGATGGAGGAAACGAGTGGCTTCGGCTGCGCGCATCGCAGGGCTTGTTCGTCGCATGCCGGTGCTCATCCTGGCCGTGATCGTGCTCACCGTCGGTGTGGCTGGCGCCTTCCATGCGCCGGCCATGGCGCAGGAGCAGCAAAACCGCGGCTGGTCGCTGCGAGACCTTCTGTTCCCGCGCCGCAGCGAGCGCATCGAGCCGCCGCAGGACATCCAGAAGCCGAGGCCCAGGCCCAAGGCGAAAAAACCCCGCGCCCCGCGCCCGCCGGCGGAGCCGGAAATCCCGGTGGTTGACAAGGCACCGGACGCTCGCACCGTGCTGGTGGTCGGAGACTTCATGGCGGCTGGCCTCGCCGAAGGCCTCGACACCGCCTTTGCCGAGAATGCCGGCGTCAGGATCGTCGTTCGCAGCAATGGCTCGTCCGGCTTCGTACGCGATGATTTCTACAACTGGCCCGAACAGATCAAATCGCTGATCGAGACCGAAAAACCTGCCGCCGTGGTCGTCATGCTGGGTTCCAACGACCGCCAGCAGATGAAGGTGGGTGACGTGCGCGAGCAGCCCCGCTCTGAAACCTGGACCAAGGAATATGAGCGCCGGACCGACGCGTTCGGCAAAGCTATCGCGGAGGCAAAGGTACCCTTCCTCTGGGTCGGCATGCCGGCTTTCCGGGTGTCGAAGATGACCTCCGATATGCTGGCCTTCAACGACATCTATCATCAGGCCGCTGAAAGCCATGGCGGTGAATTCGTCGACGTCTGGGACGGCTTCGTCGATGAGAACGGTGCTTTCGTCACCAGCGGCCCCGACATCAACGGCCAGCCGGTGCGGCTGCGCGCCGATGACGGCATCAACGTCTCGAAGGCAGGCAAGCGCAAACTCGCCTTCTACACCGAAAAACCGCTGCTGAAGATCCTCGGCCTGACCGCGCCTGGAAGCGTGATTACACCGTCCGCTCCGGCGGGCGCACCTGTCGAGGCGCCGGCGCCGGCCGCGGCCCCCATCGTTATCGACCGCACCGCGCCGATGCTGCTCAGCGATCCGGCACTCGACGGTGGCTCCGAATTGCTGGGCGCGGCACCGCCGGCGAAGGCCAATCCGGACCTGCCCGGTGAAAAGCTTGTGGTCGAGGGCAAGGCACCGATTGCATCGCCCGGCCGCGCCGACGATTTCTCATGGCCGCCAAAGGCCGCGACCGATACCACGACCGCGATCAATCGTTAGTATCGCTGCACGCTCCTGGGTTCAGCGCGGGAGAACGCTCGACCCCATCAACGCCTCGTCGATCGAGCGTGCCGCCTGGCGGCCCTCGCGGATCGCCCAGACGACCAGCGACTGGCCACGACGCACGTCGCCGGCCGCATAGAGCCTGTCCACGCTGGTCTTGTAGTCGCGGTCATTGGCCTCGACATTCCTGGAGCGGCGGCTGTCGGTGGCGATCTTCATCTCACCGTCCAATTCCTTCGCCACCCCGGCCGCGGCCGGCCCGGCAAAGCCGATGGCGATGAAGGCGAGATCGGCACGAATGACGAATTCGGTGCCGGCGATCGGCTTGCGCTTGTCGTCGACCTCGCAGCACTTGACGCCGGTCAGCTGGCCTTCCTCGCCGATGAATTCGAGTGTCGCCACCTGGAATTCGCGCTCCGCGCCTTCGGCCTGCGAGGACGAGGTGCGCATCTTGGTCGCCCAATAGGGCCAGACCGAAAGCTTGTCTTCCTTCTCCGGCGGCTGCGGACGGATGTCGAGCTGGGTGACGCGCACCGCACCCTGGCGAAAAGCAGTGCCGACACAGTCGGAGGCGGTATCGCCGCCGCCGACGACGACGACATGCTGGCCGCCGGCGATGATCGGATGCGACGGCCATGCCACCGACTGAATCGGTTCGCCGCCGACACGCCGGTTCTGCTGCACCAGAT
>NZ_RZPH01000685.1:0-3322 GCF_004022825.1 Mesorhizobium sp. M7A.F.Ca.CA.004.04.2.1 | reverse complement strand
CGCGGAAGGAACGCGTCGATAGGCAAGGCGGTTCTGATCGACACGGCCATGATCTTGCCGGCAGCCGACAGGTTGGGACGCACGAAGACCTGGGCGGGGCCGTTGACGCGGCTGTAAAGGTCAATGATGTCCTGGTTCATGAAGCGCACACAGCCCGACGATGCGTTCTTGCCGATGGAATCCCACTCCGGCGTGCCGTGCAGTCGGTACATCGTGTCCTTGCCATCGCGGAACAGATACAGCGCGCGGGCGCCCAGCGGGCTCTGCGGGCCGGGCGGCATGCCGTCCTTGTATTTCGCCAATTCCGGCCGGCGCTGGATCATTTCCGGTGGCGGCGTCCAGACCGGCCACTTCTTCCTCGCCTGGACCACGGCGCTGCCGGTCCATCCGAAACCGGCTTTGCCAAGGCTGACGCCATAGCGGATAGCTGTGCCGCCGTCGCGCACCAGATAGAGGAAGTGCTCAGACGTATCGACGACAATCGTGCCGGGTTTCTCTCCGGTCGGGTCAGTCACGATCTGGCGCACGAACTTCGGATCGACCTTGGCGACCGGGATTGCCGGCAGTTGATAGCCCTCGTCGACACGCGCCGCATACATGCTCGCGGCATCGCCGAAAGCCGGATCGCTCGGCGGTGCTGCAACCGGCGGCGGCGGCGCCATGTCTGTTGTGGTGCACGCCGAAAGAGCCAGGGCACCCAAGGCGGATGCACCGAGGAACGCGCGCCTGTTCAGGCGCTCAAAAAATAGCGGAATATCGGACATGACCCCCCCGGCTTATCCAAGAACTGTAGGAATGCGGCCCCACGCATCGAGGATCAATATCCCATTCCGGAAGCTTTGAGAACATGATTAGATCACGGCATGACCTGTCCCGTTGAATCGGCAATCATCGCGCACGCGACTTGAAACGAACCTTCGCCGAGCTGCCCGCCATGGACGAAAAAAATCCCCCGCGCCGGCGCACCGGCGACCTGACCAGCGGCCCGATCCCGCGCACGCTTCTGCTGTTCGCCCTGCCGGTGCTCGGCTCCAACGTGCTCCAGTCGCTCAACGGTTCGATCAACGCCGTCTGGGTCGGCCGTTTCCTCGGCGAATCGGCGTTGACCGCCACCTCCAACGCCAACCTCGTCCTGTTCCTGATCCTCGGCACCGTGTTCGGCATCGGCATGGCGGCCACCATCCTGGTGGCCCAGTCGGTCGGTGCCCGCGACCTGCCCGAGGCGCGCCGCATCGTCGGCACCAGCGCGACGTTCTTCTTCCTCGTTTCTGTTATCCTCGCGGTCTGCGGCTGGATCTGGGTCGACGCCATTCTCAACACGCTCGGCACACCGGCCGATGCCTTGCCGCTCGCCCGCTCCTATCTGCGCATCATCTTCGTCGCCGTGCCGATGATGAACCTTCTGTCCTTCGTCATGACCGTGCTGCGCGGTGCCGGCGATTCACGCACGCCCTTCTTCTTCATGGCTCTGGCCGTCGTCCTCGACATCGTGCTCAACCAATTGCTCATCCGCGGCATCGGACCGTTTCCCGAACTCGGCATCGCGGGCTCCGCCACGTCCACGCTGATCGGCCAGACGGTAAGCGTGATCGCCATCCTGATCGTGCTCTATGTGCGCAGGCATCCGCTGCGGCTGGCCGGCGCCAACCTCGCCCTGCTGCGGCCCGATCCCACCTTGCTTCGCATCGTCGTCGTCAAGGGCGTGCCGATGGGTCTGCAGATGATCGTCATTTCGGCGGCGGCACTGACGGTGATGGGCATCGTCAATTCCTACGGCTCACAGGTCGCCGCCGCCTACGGCATCGCCGCCCAGCTGTGGACCTATATCCAGATGCCGGCGCTCGCCATCGGCGCCGCGGTGTCCTCGATGGCGGCGCAAAATGTCGGCGCCGGGCGCTGGGACCGGATCGGCCGCATCGCCGCCTCCGGTGTCGGCTTCAACCTGGTCCTGACCGGCGCACTGGTTGCAGTGCTGTCGGTTTTCGACCGTTCGGTGCTGAGCCTGTTCCTGAGCAGCGACAGCGCGGCGATCGACATCGCCGTCCACATTAACAATGTCGCCTCGTGGTCGTTCATTCTGTTCGGCATAACCATCGTGCTGTTTGCCACCGTACGAGCCACGGGTGCCGTGATGCCGCCGTTGATCATCCTGGTCATTTCGGTGCTGGTCGTGCGCACCGGCTTCGCCTATTTCATGCGTGGCGTGATCGGCGAGGAAGCGCTGTGGTGGAGTTTCCCGGTGGGTTCGATCAGCTCGCTTGTACTGGCGGCGGCCTACTACCGTTTCGGCCGCTGGCGCACCACGCACATGATCGAGAACAGACCGGCAGCCGGCGAGCCGCCGGACACCGGTCTTGGCGTGCCACGCGGACGCGCGCATCTTTCGCCTGAAACACCGAACGGCTGAAGTACCCGTCAGGCCATGGACATGGCGGCAGGGCCGCAATTGATTTGCCGCACTGCCCGTCACGCCAGACCCGGCGCAAATGAACCTATTTGCAGGAGAAGCCGGGCGCGATCTTGCACTTGCCGGGACGTGGCCTGTGCGGCCGATGGTGCGGAGGACGGTGCGGCTTGTGCCAGTGTGGCGGCCGATGCGGCGGACGCACGATGATGATTGGCGGGCGAACGATTTGGGAGCGTTCGAGATAGCCGGAGCTGGCCCAGCCGCTCACGCCGCCGCCATGGATTCTGCACCAGCCCGGCTGGCAGCCGGTGACATTGACCCTGAAGCCGCCGGGCAGCGTTCCGACCCTGGCATATCCCGCTCCCGGCCCGCTACGGACATTAAGATTGGTCGTGGTGTGGGCGCTGTAAGCGAAGGCTGCGGCGGACGTCCCGAAGACCGCGGCCATTATGGTCGCGAACACAAGCAGAAAACGCAATCTCATCAGTCCCTCCATTCGAATCCGGCCGTTCATCTGCTTCGGCCAAGACTGCCCTGCAAGAGGGAGCGGCCAAGCCAAGAAAAGTCAACAGGTGGGCGGCGTAACCGTTCTGGCCAGCGGGACTGATGCCGGATTTTTCTTGGACATGGTTGAGGAATTTCCCGGTTGCCGCCTATTGCTCTTCAACACCCGCTGACGTTTACTGTCTTTCGACAATCACCGCGGGCAAAGGTGGATCCATGGGCAAAGGCAGGGTCGAGGCATTCACCGACGGCGCATCGCTTTCAGTTTTTCCGCCACCGATGCGGCAAGGTCGGCATAGCGCTCCTCCAGCCGTTCCGCGGCCTTGATGATCGAGAAATCATGGCCGAACTTTTCCAGCGCCATACGCAGCTTCTCGACGAACTCGGCTTGTTTCTCCAGGGCGGACAACA
>NZ_RZPH01000684.1:0-3330 GCF_004022825.1 Mesorhizobium sp. M7A.F.Ca.CA.004.04.2.1 | reverse complement strand
CCTTCTCGTCCATCGACAGCGAGATGTCGACCGCCAGCACCAGCTCGACGTCGACGGCGAGCGCATCCGGCGGCGAGGCCATCGGGGCAGCCTGGGCGCAGGCAAGACAGGCAAGCAGGCGAAGAGCATCAAGCATGGCCGTCGCCAGGGTTGTTCTCCCGAAGAGCTTCCCTCGCGATCGCGGCAAAATAAAGCTCTGCTTCCCTCGCTCGGATATCAGCTCATTTCTTGCGGCGGGCGGCGACTGGCGGCGGTTCTATCGCGCCGGCCCTGACGCGGGCGGGCTTCAGGGCTGGCGCACCGGAATCCTTGACGATCGTCAACGCGCGCGGGAAGAAGTGGTTGTTGTGCTGGCCGCGCCCGATGTTGAGGATCGCTGTCCCCGGCAAACGCTTCTCGAGCATCGACAGCACGCGTCTTAGCGATGGGCCGTCGAACGCATCCAGCGCCTCATCGATGATCACCCATTTCGGCTGCCGCAACGCGAGCCTGGCGAAGGCCAGCGAGCGTTGTTCGTCATCGCCCAACTCATGGTCCCAACGCCCGGCACGGTCGAGCGATGAGGATAGCCGTCCCAGACCGACCTCGGCCAGCACCGCCGAAATGTCGGCATCGTTCGCCGGCGCGGGCCCGTTCGGGTGATCGAGGACTTCGCGCAACGTGCCGACCGGAAAATAAGGCACGCGCGGCACGAATATGGGGGTTTCTCCCGACGGCAGGCCGATCCGGCCGCTTCCCCATGGCCACAGGCCGGCAATGGCACGAAAGAACAGCGTCTTGCCCGCACCGGGGTCGCCGGTGATCATGACGCGCTCGCCGGGGCGGATTTCGACATGCGGATCGGCGAGTCTGGTGCAACCCTCCGGCGAGGTCACTTCGAGCTTCTCGAAAGTCAGGCTGCCATTGACGTTTTGGCCGAAGGCAATGCGCTTTTCCGTGTCATGCAGCGCATCGGTTTCATCGAGCGCGATGCGGAAATCGGCCACGCGCATCAGCGTGGCGCGCCAATCGGCGATGCTGCCGATGTTGTTGATGAACCAGCGCAAGGAAGAGTGGACCTGGTTGAAGGCGCCGACCGCCATCATCAGCCCGCCAAAGCTGATATCACCTGAGAAATAGACCGGCGAAGCGACCAGTATGGGCGCCACGACGGTGATCCAGCCATAGGTGTCGGTCACCCAGGACAGGTTGATCTGGGCGGTGTAGATGCGCCGCATGGCGCCCAGCACCGTGCCGAGATCGAGTTCGAGCCGCCGCCTTGCGTCGGCCTCGCCGTGATACAACGCAATGGCATCGACGTTCTCGTTGACGCGCACCATCGAGGAGCGCAGCTCGGCTTCGCGTGTATAGCGGTCGCTGTTCAGGCGGATGAGCGGGCGCCCGACCAGCCAGCTCAGCCAGGAGGCGATGCCGGCGTAAAGGATAGCGGCCCAGACCATGTAGCCCGGTATGGCCAGCGAGGTCCCGCCGATGTGGAACACGAAGCCCGAGGACAGCTCCCACAGCACCCCGACGAAGGACACGAGCAGAATGCACGACTGCAGCAGCCCGACGCCGAGATCGGTTGACAGGTCGGACAGATGCGCGGCGTCCTGCTGCATGCGCTGGTCGGGATTGACGCCGATGGCGCCGGCATTGGCCAACCGGAAGGCGCGCGCCGGCCGCATCCACTGATCGATCAGATCCAGCGTCAGCGCCTCGCGCAGTTTGAGCCTGATCATCTGGTTGAGCCAGGTCTGGCCGATATTGAGCACCAGCAGCCCGCCGGCGATCATCGCGAAGACGAGGAGCTGGTGCAGGAAGGCCGCCATGTCGCGGCGCGAAAGCGCATCGTAGAAAGGCTGGTTCCAGCGGTTGAGCAGAACCTGGCCGATCGACGTTGCGATGATCACGGCCATGATGCCGACCGATGTCCACAGCAACCATTTGCGAACCGGCGATCGCGCCAGTGCCCGCCGGATCGTCGCCACCTGATCGCGCAGGCTGCTGGCTTCAACCGCCACGGCAACCGGATGAACGGCGGCGGCATTGTCCGGTTGATCAGCCATGGCCGAGGTCCTTGCGTCAGTGCTGAAACCGGATGGAGAAACTTGACAGGCGTTTGTATGGGCTGCCGGATGGGCTGTCGGTCCGCTTGCGACAGATAGGCAGGGAAACGAGGTCAGGCACGTTTGCCGTGATCACGAAGCCGTCACCCGCGCAGCCGAGGGCTTGGCATCGGCTTTGCGACGGCCAAGCCGGGTGGCGCCATGCGGCGACAGCACCGGCACGAAGACGCGGCGCGAGGCGCGCTGGACGACGGGCACGCCTTGATAGAGCCGTTTCTGCGCCTCGACGACGATGACGCCGGAAAAGATCGGCCACAGCCGCCGGCCGGCGCGCTCCAGCACATTGTGGAAGCGCATCATGAAACGGCGCTTCGACGGCGGAAAGAACAGCGCATCGGACCAGGCGGCGGGCGTAAAATTGGCCTCGCGCAGCAATTCGGTGAGCTGGCCGCGCGAAAAGGGCCGGCCATTGCCGAATGGGGTGTGCTCGAAGCGCGCCCAGACACCGCGCCGGTTGGGCACGACGATGACCACCCGGCCAGCCGGCGACAGCACGCGCCAGATCTCGTTCAGCGTCTCACGCGGGTTCTCGACATGTTCGAGCGAATGGACGAGCAGCATGCGGTCGATGCAGGAATCGACCAGCGGCAGTTCCTCGTCGAAGACCAGTGCCGTCGCCGTCGGCCCTGTCGCCGGCCACACCACCGCGCCTTGCGTTGCCGGCATGAAGGCAAAGACCCGCTCGGCATCGGTGCCGAACCGCTCCAGCCAGGGCAAGGTGTAACCCAGACCAACCAGCCGCTCGTTGGGCACGACCGCCCATATCGACGACAACGCCATGGTGATCGAACGCTCGGCGAACCGGCCGAGCGTTGTCGAATAGAAGGAGCGAAGATCGACGATGTCGGAATGCATGGCAGGGATGTAGCCGTGATATCGGCGGGTTTCAACAAAAGGCCGCGACGACCCGACATTCCGAGATGTCATTCGACATCCGGGATGACATCCACGCGCCGGCGCCCTATGTCTGCGGCCATAAACGGAGAGATGCGATGCCGGTCGAAATCGAACAGTTCATGTGCCGCAGCGACAATTTCGGCGTGCTGGTGCATGATCCCAAAAGCGGCCAGACCGCGATCATCGACGCGCCCGAGGAAGCGCCTATCCTGGCAGCGATAAAGCGCACCGGCTGGACGCCGACGACGATCCTGACCACGCATCATCACATGGATCACGTCGAGGCCAATCTGGCGCTGAAGGAGCGCTTCAAGCTGCGCATCAT
>NZ_RZPH01000683.1:0-3331 GCF_004022825.1 Mesorhizobium sp. M7A.F.Ca.CA.004.04.2.1 | reverse complement strand
CGCCTGCACATGCAATCCGTTGTTGCCTCGACACCCCTGGCCGAAGCCCCGAAGGCCGAAACGGCCTTCAAGGGCGTGCGCGCGCCCGGCGTCGGCGTGTTCCGTCTCGATCACCCGACGACCGGTCGCCCGATCGCCGAACCTGGCCAGACGGTTCGCAAGGGCGAGACGGTCGGCGTCCTGCAGGTCGGCCAATGCCTGAAGGCAATCGTTGCGCCGGCAGACGGTGTGCTGGGTGCAGCGCTGATCGAGGACGGAGCGGTCGTCGGCTACGGCACGCCGCTCTACGGGCTGGTGTGAAGCAAGGCGATGGTTCGAACCACTGAGGAAAGCGCCATGGCGGCCCAAGGATTGCAGGTCGATATCAATTCCGACATGGGCGAGGGTTTTGGAGCCTACAGGCTCGGCGACGATGCGGCGATCCTCGACATCGTCAGTTCCGCCAATGTGGCCTGCGGCTTTCACGCCGGCGACCCCGAGATCATGGCGGCCACGTTCTCGATGGCGCGCGACAAGGGCGTTGCTGTTGGCGCGCATCCGAGCTTCGCCGATCTGTGGGGGTTCGGACGCCGCATCATTCCGCATTCCATGGATGAGATCGAAAGGCTGGTCGCCTACCAGATCGGCGCGGCGCAGGCGCTTTCCGCCTATGCCGGCCACCCGATCCGCTACGTCAAGGCGCATGGCGCGCTAGGCAATCTTACCCAGACCGATCGTGGCGTCGCCGAAGCGGTGACGCGCGCGGTCAAGGCCGTCGATCCCGGCCTGATCTGCCTGGCCATTGCGCTCGGCTTCCAGGACAGGATCGCGCGCGACGCGGGCCTGACGGTCAGGTCCGAAATCTTTGCCGACCGCGCCTATACGGAGGAAGGCTTTCTTGTCTCGCGCAAGCTGGAAGGCGCTGTCATCCACGACGCCGAGAAGGCGGCAGAACGGGTCGTGCGGATGGTCAAGCAAGGCGCCATCGAGACGCTTTCCGGGCAGATGCTGCAGACGCCGATCGATTCGATCTGCGTCCACAGCGACACGCCGGCAGCCGTCGCCATCGCCGCGCGCGTTCGGCGACGGCTGGAGGCGAGCGGCGTCAGGGTCAGAGCGTTCGCGGCCTGAGCACGGCCGCGTCCGTTTCAGAACCAGACGTCGCTGAGGCGATGCCCGCGTGGATAAGGGTCCGTCGGGTCGAGGCCATATTGGCCGATGCTGGTGATCCAGGCTTGTCCGGCGATGGTGACCACGACAGCGTCGCGATCGCCGAGGCGCGTATTGGCGATCACGCGGGAATCGAAATGGGTCCCGATGATCGATCTGTTACGGAACAGCTCGCCCTTGACGATCTGCCCCTTTGCCGACATCACCGCCAGCCGCCCGGTGGTGCCGGTGCCTGTCGGTGAGCGGTCGAGCCTGCCATGCAGGCACACCGTGCCGTTGACGCTTTCCACGCGCCCGTCGACGCGCTCGATCGGACCTTCGAAAATCACGTTGGACACGTCGCGGATCTTCGGGTTCTCCGGATGCACGACCTTGAGCTGTTCGTTGACCGCCTTCTTGATGCGTTGGCCCATCAGCGACATCTGGTGGGCCTCGTCGGGTGTTATGGAAAAGCCGAGTGCGCGCGCATTGACATGGGCGAAAGTCATGCCGCCATAGGAGGTGTCGACGGTGATCGTGCCGAGCCCTTCCACCTCGACATGCGTGTCGAGGTGGAGTGCAAAAGCCGGTACATTGGTGAACTCCACCTGCTTCACCTTGCCGTTCTCGCAGAGACAGCGCACCTCGATCATGCCGGCCGGCGCTTCCATGCGCAGCAATGTCTCAGGCTCCTTCATCGGCACCATGCCCGTCTCCAGCGCCACTGTGGCGACGCAGATGGTGTTTGAGCCGGACATGGGCGGGTATTCCGTGCTTTCAATTATGACGTAGCCGAGATCCGCCGAGGGATCGCAAGGCGGCAGGATGATGTTGCCGTTGACGTAGGGCGCACCGCGCGGCTCGAACAAGAGCAGCCCACGAATGTCGTCCATATGCGCTTCGAGATACTCCTTCTTTTCGAACATGGTCTTGCCCGGAACGTCCTTGACGCCTCCGGTGATCACATTGCCGACTTCGCCCTCGGCATGGCAGCCGACGACCGTGAATGTTTTCGTCCAGCGCATTTTTCTCCTCCTGTGATTGGTCTTGGCCCTGGCGATACCGATTCAGACCGCGTCGAGCCCCCGTTCGAGAAAACGATCGAGTTGTTCCATTTCCTGGTGCGATAGGACGATACCGTCGCGCTCCGACGTCTCGCGGGCTAGGAACCGCCTTTGCGAGGGCAGGCGCGCACCCTGGCCCAAGATCGCCTCGAACAGCGCTTCAGCACGGCCCAGCGGATTGCCGGGCCGGCCGGCGGCGAAGGCTTTCGGCGAGAAAGCGATGACCAACTCTCCGTGCGACGGATAAAGCGTCGTGGTGCCAAGCAGCTCGAGCGCCTCGGGGCTGGTCAGGTCGCCGATCATGATCCCGGCGAGCAGTTCGATCATCGTCGCGATGGCCGAGCCCTTGTGCCCGCCGAAGGGAAGCATGGCGCCCGCCAGGGCAGCTTCGGGGTCCGTCGTTGGCCTGCCGTCAGAATCCATGGCCCAGCCTTCCGGCAGCTTCTTGCCTGCCCGGCGGTGGAGCTCGATCTCGCCGCGCGCGGCAACCGAGGTCGCGAAGTCGAAAACGTAGGGAGGCTGCTCTTCTCGCGGCCAGCCAAAGGCAAAAGGATTGGTGCCCAGCAATGGTCCGTTGCCACCGGTCGGAGCGACGGTGGCATAGCTCGGGCACATGGCCAGGCCGGTCAGGCCTGCCTGTGTCAAAGCTTCGACCTCCACCGAAAGGGCGGAAAAATGCACCGCATCGTTGATCGCGAGTGCGGCAATGCCGCACGACCGTGCCCGCTCGATCAGCACCGGCAGACCCAATTCGAAGGCTGGGTTGGCGAAACCATGCTTCGCATCCACTTTGACGAGGGCGGGAGCGTCTTGAGGCAACAACTCGGGCACCGCGTGTGGGCTCACCTTTCCGGCCTTGATCGTCCGCAGGGCGCCTTCGATCCGGTAGATGCCATGCGACTTGCAGGCATCGCGTTCCGCCGCGACGATGACCCTTGTAATGGCGCTGGCCTGAATGGGGTTCAGTCCGGCCTTGCGGAAAATTGCATCGACGCGCTCATGCAGGGCATCGGTGGTGATCGTGGTGTTGGTCATTTCTGGCCTTCGGGCTTGGCTGCGCGCAAACGCTGCCTTTAAAAATCCAGACCACCGGCAAAGGCTCTTAGATCCTGTGCAAGCAAAGCGGGCTGCTCGAGGGC
>NZ_RZPH01000682.1:0-3335 GCF_004022825.1 Mesorhizobium sp. M7A.F.Ca.CA.004.04.2.1 | reverse complement strand
CCCGCCGCAAGATGCGGTCGAGTTCGCCGAGAAACCGCGACCGGTCTTGCGGCGCGAAGCTGGCATTGTAGCCCTTGCTTTCGCCGGTCTCGCGCAGATGCTGCTTCAGGTCACGCATGGCTACCGCCATGCCGATCGTTTCCGGCGTGAAGGGGCGTCCCGTTGGCCCAAGCACATGGGCGCCGAGTGCCACCGCGCGGGCGGCCAGCGGAATGTCGGCGGTGATCACAATGTCGTTGGTGCGTGCATTGTCCACGATCCAGTCGTCGGCGGCATCAGCGCCCTTGGAGACCACCACATTGCGGATCATCGGATCGCGCGATGGCCGCAGGCCGCCATTGGAGACGTAGGTGACAACGACGCCATGCCGGTCGGCCACTTTTTCGACCTCGGCCTTGACCGGGCAGGCGTCTGCATCGACGAGAATAGCGGGGAGTTCGCTCATGTTTCTTTTCTCCTCCCACTTGTGAACCACAGAGGTCGCGGGCCGATTGGGCGGCGGCCTGGTATCTTCCTCAGTAAACCACGACGCTTCTGATCGATTTGCCCTCATGCATGAGATCGAAACCCTTGTTGATGTCCTCGAGCTTCAGCGTGTGAGTGATCATCGGGTCGATCTGGATCTTGCCGTCCATGTACCAGTCGACGATCTTGGGCACGTCGGTGCGGCCGCGCGCGCCACCGAAGGCGGTTCCCATCCAGGTGCGGCCGGTGACCAGCTGGAACGGCCGCGTCGAGATCTCCTGGCCGGCACCGGCGACGCCGATGACGACCGACTTGCCCCAGCCGCGATGCGAGGCTTCCAGCGCCTGGCGCATCACCTTGGTGCTGCCGGTGCAGTCGAATGTGTAGTCGGCGCCGCCGATCTGGTCGGCGCCACGCTTGGTCATGTTGACGAGGTGGGGCACGACATCGCCGTCGATCTCCTTCGGATTGACGAAATGCGTCATGCCGAAGCGCTCGCCCCACTCCTTCTTGTCGTTGTTCAAATCGACGCCGATGATCATGTCGGCGCCGGCAAGTTTCAGGCCTTGGATCACGTTGAGGCCGATTCCGCCGAGGCCGAAGACGACGGCGGTGGCGCCGATCTCGACCTTGGCGGTGTTGATCACAGCACCGATGCCGGTGGTGACGCCGCAGCCGATGTAGCAGATCTTGTCGAAGGGCGCGTCGGGGTTGACCTTGGCTAGCGCGATCTCGGGCAGCACGGTGAAGTTGGAGAAAGTCGAGCAGCCCATATAGTGAAAGATCTTGTCCTTGCCGATCGAGAAGCGCGATGAACCATCGGGCATCAGGCCCTGGCCCTGGGTGGCGCGGATGGCCGTGCACAGATTGGTTTTTCGCGACAGGCAGGAATGGCACTGGCGGCATTCGGGCGTGTAGAGCGGGATGACGTGGTCGCCCTTCTTGAGCGAGGTGACGCCCTTGCCGATATCGACGACGACGCCAGCGCCCTCATGGCCGAGGATGGCCGGAAACAGACCTTCAGGATCAGCACCCGACAGCGTGAATTCGTCGGTGTGGCAGATGCCGGTCGCCTTGATCTCGACCAGCACCTCGCCCTCACGTGGGCCGTCGAGATCGACCTCCATGATCTCCAGCGGCTTTCCGGCGGCGACAGCGACAGCGGCGCGGGTTTTCATCAGACGTCCTCCAATGCGAGTTTTTTCCAAGGTTTCAGGTTTTGCCGACACGATCAACTGGCGGCTGGCTCCCTGACTGGGCCACAGCGATGAATTGGAATCGCAAGTCGATTGAAAGGCAGTGAATTGCATGGTCGGCTTGACCCTGCAAGCACAGGCCATAAAAGGAACGGCCGACCCGAGGGATGACATTTCGCATGTTCACCAAGATCCTGATCGCCAATCGCGGCGAAATTGCCTGCCGCGTCATCAAGACGGCGCGCAAGATGGGCATCGCCACGGTTGCCGTCTATTCCGATGCCGATCGCGATGCCGTGCATGTCGAGATGGCCGACGAGGCGGTGCATATCGGGCCTTCACCAGCCGCGCTGAGCTATCTCGTCCCGGAAAAGATCATCGCCGCCTGCAAGGAAACGGGGGCCCAGGCCGTGCATCCCGGCTACGGATTCCTGTCCGAGCGGGCGGCCTTCTGCGAAGCGCTGGAAGCGGAAGGCATCATTTTCATCGGCCCGAAGCCCAAGGCCATAAAGGCGATGGGCGACAAGATCGAATCGAAGAAGTTCGCCAACGCCGCCAAGGTTTCCACCGTGCCCGGCTGGCTCGGCGTCATCGAGAATGCCGACCATGCCGAAAAGATTGCCGGCGAAATCGGCTACCCCGTGATGATCAAGGCTTCGGCCGGCGGCGGCGGCAAGGGCATGCGCATCGCCTGGAGCGAGGCCGAAGTGCGCGACGGCTTCGACCGCGCGCGCTCGGAAGCCAAGAGTTCGTTCGGCGACGATCGTGTCTTCATCGAGAAATTCGTCGTCGATCCGCGCCATATCGAAATTCAGGTGCTGGCCGACGCGCATGGCAATGCGCTCTATCTCGGCGAGCGCGAATGCTCGATCCAGCGACGCAACCAGAAGGTCGCCGAAGAGGCGCCGTCGCCGTTCCTGGATGCCGAGACGCGCAAGGCTATGGGTGAGCAGTCGGTGGCGCTGGCCAAGGCCGTCGACTACCAGAGCGCCGGCACGGTCGAATTCATCGTCGACAAGGACAAGAACTTCTATTTCCTTGAAATGAATACACGATTGCAGGTCGAGCATCCGGTGACGGAGCTCGTCACAGGCATTGATCTGGTCGAGCAGATGATTCGCGTCGCCGCCGGCGAAAAGCTTGCCATCAAACAAAGCGATGTCAAACTGAACGGCTGGGCAGTGGAAAGCCGGCTCTATGCCGAAGATCCCTACCGCAACTTCTTGCCGTCGATCGGCCGGCTGACACGCTACCGGCCGCCTGAGGAAGGACAATTCGGCGATGTCATCATCCGCAACGACACCGGCGTCACCGAAGGCTCCGAAATCTCGATGTTCTACGATCCGATGCTCGCCAAGCTGTGCACCTGGGCGCCGACGCGTCTGGAGGCCATCGATGCCATGTCGGAAGCGCTCGACAGCTTCGTCGTCGACGGTATCGAGCACAACATTCCGTTCCTGGCTGCCTTGATGCAGCATCCGCGTTGGCGGGAAGGGCGGATATCGACCGCTTTCATATCGGAGGAATATCCCGACGGCTTCGCGCCGGTCGTACCGAACGACGATGAGAAGGCCGTGCTGGCGTCGATTGCGACGGCGGTGGAACTGCTGCGCCGTGACCGGCTCGACCGGCTGGGCGGGCGGCTGGCGCCGCATTCGGGAGCTCTGAAGCGCG
>NZ_RZPH01000681.1:0-3336 GCF_004022825.1 Mesorhizobium sp. M7A.F.Ca.CA.004.04.2.1 | reverse complement strand
GCTCTACCCCTACTTCAGGCAGAACTCCGCCAAGGTAACCACCCCGCCGATCGATCCGATCCGCGAGGAGCTGGTGATGAGCCTGGTGTCCTTCATCGGGCCGCGGCCCAACATCTTCGACCTGGTCGGAAATTCGCGCCGCAAGCGGCTCGAGGTGCGCCAGCCGATCCTGACCAATGGCGATCTCGAAAAGATCCGTTCCATCGGCCACACCGAGGACCGTTTCGACACCAAGACGATCGACATCACCTATGGCTCGGCCGAAGGGGCCGCGGGCATGCAGGGCGCCATCGACCGGTTGTGCGAGCGGGCGGAGGCGGCGGTCGCCGGCGGCTACAACATCATCATCCTGTCCGACCGCCAGGTCGGGCCGGACCGCATCGCCATCCCGGCGCTGCTGGCTACGGCCGCGGTCCATCATCACCTGATCCGCAAGGGGCTGCGCACCTCGGTCGGCCTCGTCGTCGAATCCGGCGAGCCGCGCGAAGTGCATCATTTCTGCTGCCTTGCCGGCTATGGCGCCGAGGCGATCAATCCGTACCTTGCCTTCGACACGCTGCTCGACATGCACAAGCGTGGCGAACTGCCGAAGGAAGTGGACGCCTACGAGGTCGTTTCGCGCTACATCAAGTCGATCGGCAAGGGCATCCTCAAGGTGATGTCCAAGATGGGCATCTCGACCTACCAGTCTTATTGTGGCGCGCAGATTTTCGACGCCATCGGCCTGAAGACCGATTTCGTGCAGCAATACTTCACCGGCACCGCGACGCTGATCGAAGGCGTCGGGCTGGACGAGATTGCGGCAGAGACGCTCAGCCGCCACAATGACGGTTTCGGCAACGACCCCGTGCTGCGCAACAGCCTCGAGGTCGGCGGCGAATACATGTTCCGCATGCGGGGCGAGGCGCATATCTGGTCGCCCGACGCGGTCGCCACCTTGCAGCACGCCGTGCGCCAGGGGTCGTGGGAAACGTTCAAGGACTATTCCGCCCAGATCGACAGCGAGACGGCCCGCGCCCAGACCATTCGTGGCCTGTTCAAGATCAAGCTGGCCGGAGAGACCGGCCGCAAGAAGGTGGCGCTCGACGACGTCATGTCAGCGGCCGACATCGTCAAGCGGTTCTCGACCGGGGCGATGTCGTTCGGGTCGATCTCGCGCGAAGCGCATACCACGCTGGCGCGCGCGATGAACCAGATCGGCGGCAAGTCGAACACCGGCGAGGGCGGCGAAGAGGCCGACCGCTATCTGCCGCTGCCTGGCGGCGGCAAGAACCCCGAACGCTCGGCGATCAAGCAGATCGCCTCGGGCCGTTTCGGCGTCACGGCCGAATACCTCGTCAATTCCGACATGATGCAGATCAAGGTGGCGCAGGGTGCCAAGCCCGGCGAGGGCGGCCAGCTGCCCGGCCACAAGGTCGACGCGACCATCGCCAAGGTCCGGCATTCGACGCCGGGCGTCGGCCTGATCTCGCCGCCGCCGCATCACGACATCTATTCGATCGAGGATCTGGCACAGCTGATCTACGACCTGAAGAACGTCAATCCGGCGGCCGACGTGTCGGTCAAGCTGGTGTCGGAAGTCGGCGTCGGCACGGTTGCGGCGGGCGTCGCCAAGGCACGCGCCGACCACATCACCATTTCGGGCTATGATGGCGGCACTGGCGCCTCGCCGCTGACCTCGCTCAAGCATGCCGGCAGCCCATGGGAAATGGGCCTTGCCGAGACGCACCAGACGCTGGTGCTGAACGGCTTGCGGTCGCGCGTCGCGCTGCAGGTCGACGGCGGCTTGCGCACGGGGCGCGACGTTATCATCGGTGCGCTGCTTGGCGCCGACGAGTTCGGCTTCTCGACCGCGCCGCTGATCGCGGCCGGCTGCATCATGATGCGCAAGTGCCATCTCAACACCTGCCCGGTCGGCGTCGCGACGCAGGATCCGGTGCTGCGCAAGCGCTTCAAGGGCACGCCCGAGCATGTCATCAACTTCTTCTTCTACGTGGCGGAAGAGGTGAGGGAGCTGCTCGCCGAGATGGGTTACACCCATATCGACCAGATCATCGGCGACAGTGATCTTCTGGAGAAGCGCGACCTGATCGTGCACTGGAAGGCGCGCGGGCTCGATTTCTCGAAGATGTTCTTCAAGCCGGATGCGCCGCATGAGGCGGTGCACTGGACCGAGCGCCAGAAGCACCCGATCGACGACGTGCTCGACCGCAAGCTGATCGAGCTGGCAAAGCCTGCGCTCGAAAGCAAGCTGCCGGTCAAGATCGAGGTCGATATCCGCAATGTCGACCGCTCGACGGGCGCCATGCTGTCGGGTGAAGTGGCCAAGCGCTTCAAGCACAAGGGCCTGCGCGAGGACACCATCCAGGTGAAGCTGACCGGCACTGCCGGCCAGTCCTTCGGCGCCTTCCTGGCGCGCGGCATCTCGTTCGAGCTTGTCGGCGCCGGCAATGACTATGTCGGCAAGGGCCTGTCGGGCGGCCGCATCGTCATCCGGCCGCCGGAAGAGGCCAAGATCGTCGCCGCCGAGTCCATCATCGTCGGCAATACGGTGCTCTATGGCGCCACCGAGGGCGAGGCCTACTTTGCCGGCGTCGCCGGCGAGCGTTTCGCCGTGCGCAATTCGGGCGTCGCCGCCGTCGTCGAAGGCGTCGGCGACCATGGCTGCGAGTACATGACGGGCGGCATCGTCGTCGTCATCGGCAAGACCGGCCGCAATTTCGCCGCCGGCATGTCGGGCGGCGTCGCCTATGTGCTCGACGAGGCGGGCGATTTCGCCGAGCGCTGCAACATGGCGATGGTCGAGCTGGAGCCGGTTCCGGAAGAAGACGATCTGATGGAAAGGCTGCTGCACCATGGCGGCGACCTCGATCACAAGGGTCGCGTCGACGTCTCCGGCGACATGACCAGCCATGACGAGGAGCGGCTTTACCAGCTGATTTCCAACCATGTGCATTACACCGGGTCGGTGCGCGGCCGCGAGATTCTCGACGACTGGACGATTTTCCGGCCGAAGTTCCGCAAGATCATGCCGGTCGAATACCGCCGCGCCCTGATCGAGATGGAACGCATGCGCATGGGCGTCGCGGCGGAATAGGCTTTGCAATTGCCGGGGAGCCCAGGCTTCCCGGCCCATCTTCATCGACAGTTTGACCTCCGGCGCAAGGTTGCCATGGCTGCCTCAAGGGGTTAACGGGTGCGGCGAAAACCGCACCATCTGGACAGCAGGAACTGGACTATGGGCAAGGTAACAGGCTTTCTCGAAATCGACCGGCAGGTGCACAAGTACCAGCCGGCCTCCGATCGCATCCGGCATTTCCGTGAATTCACGCTGCC
>NZ_RZPH01000067.1:0-11488 GCF_004022825.1 Mesorhizobium sp. M7A.F.Ca.CA.004.04.2.1 | reverse complement strand
TCGCACCAGCGCCGTCGGCGCCGAAGCTCGACGTGAAGGCACCGGCGAAGCTCTGCGTGTCGTTGGTCGCGAGAACCGTCTCGTCGACCGTCAGCGAGTTGCTGGCGCCAGGCGCAGAGATCGTCGGGCCGTCATCGAGGAAGGTCAGGTTCTGGCCGATGTTGAGCGTCGCAGCCGAGCTGTCGCCGTCCTTGTCGGTGATCGTTGCCGTCAGCGTCACCAGATTGTCGGCATTCAGGCTGACCGGCTCGTTCGGGTTGGCCGTCGGATGGACGACCGCACGCTGCTGGTCGAGCGTCACATTGCCCGACGCATCGGTGGTGACCGTGAACACGATCGCGCCGCCAATACCCGCACGGCCAACCACCTGGCCGGCTTCGAGGCTCAGCACCACGGCCTGGCCGCTCGCCGTGTCGACCAGACCGGTCGCTCCGGCATTGAAGCCAAGCGCATAGGTGATCGCACCAGCGCCGTCGGCGCCATAGCTCGACGTGAAGGCACCGGCGAAGCTCTGCGTGTCGTTGGTCGCGAGGACCGTCTCGTCGACCGTCAGCGAGTTGCTGGCGCCAGGCGCAGAGATCGTCGGCACATCGTCAATGATGTCAACAGAGATGGTCGAGGTCGAGCTGTTGCCGAAGCTGTCGGTCACCGTGTAGGTGAACATGTCTTTGCCGGGCTCCGTCGCGGCGCCGTTGTCGGTAGCAGGCGCCGTCGTGAAGGGCGTGGTTAGCGTGTAGGTATAGTGGCCGTCCTGATCGATCTGCAGCACGCCGTAGGTGCCCTGCACAGTCACCGGGCTGCCGCCGACAGCCGATGACGTGGCCCCGGCGATGTTGGTTACATGCGGGCTGTCCGGATCGCCGAGCGTCAGCGTTCCCGTAACAGTCTCGGCCGTGCTGGACGGGTTCGTGCCCGTCACCGTCCCATGGTCGATGTCGTCACCTGTCGTGCTGGTGTCCAGCGCTGCCTCGTCAACCGTCAGCGTTACCGCAACCGGCTGCGGCGTGCCGCTCGACACGGTGATTGTCAGTGTCGAGGGCGAGGTGTCACCGTCGCCGTCAGTGATGGTGTAGTTGAAGATGTCGACGCCCGACGCGTTCGGGTTGGCGTGATAGCTGTAGCCGCCATTGGCATCGACCGTCAGCACGCCATAGGTGCCTGTCACCGTGCTGCCCGCAACATTCGTCCAGGCAATCGAGGCGATGCCGTCGGCGCCGGCCGTATCGTTGGTCTCGACATTACCCACAACTGTCTGGCCAGACTGCGCCACATCGATATCGGAACTCGCCGTCGGCACGTCGTCGGACACCGTCACATTGACCGTGCCGGTCGCCTGGTCGCCGTCGCTATCGGTGGCAACCACGCCGACTTGGCCCAGATTGACCAAGTCGTCGAGATTGATGCCGGGATGGGCATCGTAGTTGTTGTTCAGCGTCGCCGTCACCGTCGCCACATTGTTGGCAACCGACAGATCGAGCGTCACCACGGTCACGGCGCCGTCCTTGCCGACGACCTGGGTGTCCGACACCCGGGTCCAGGTCAGGTTGGCGCTGTTCAGCCCGCTCAAATCGGTGCCGAAGGCGATCGAGGCGATCGCATCCGAGCCCGGCGTGAAGGTGATCGAGTTCAAGGCGGAGTCCGGACCGGCCGGCGTCGAGCCGTCGCTCAGGTTCTGGTCGTCAAGCGCCAGCGTGATCGGAGCCCCAGCAACCGGGCCTGCGCCGTCGGTGATCGTGAAGGCGATGTTGGCCGTCGACGTGTCGAGGTCGCCGTCCGTCACCGTATAGGTGGCGTTGACCGCAACCGGACCCGAGCTGTTGTCGACCGAGGCATCCGGCGTGAACGCGTAGGACCCGTCCGCCTTCACCTGGATGCTGCCGGCGCCGATGTCGATCGACTGCGAGTAGCCCGTGCCGGCATTGAAGATCAGCGGCGTGCCGTTGACATGCGTCACCGTCGCGCCGTCGGCACCAGCGACGAAGTCCAGTGTTCCCGTCACCACCGGAGCACCTTCCGCAACCGCCTGCGAGGCTTCATTCGCTGCCGCCGGCACATCGTCGACTATTTTGACGGAGAGCGTGGCGTTGGCGCTCTGCAGATCCTGGTCGGTCAACGTGACGGTGAAGTTCTCGAACAGGTCGTTGGTGCCCTGGACGGCGGCATGCGCCTCATTGTCGAGCAGCGTATAGATGTAGCTCACCTGGCCGGTAGCGGCATTGTAAGCCGTCACATTGAGCGTGTTGCCAAATGCGGTGGTGAAGGAGCCCGCCGTGAACACGCCATTGGTAATGAAGGCGTTGCCGTCGATCGCCAGTGAGTTGATGCCGTCGGGAGAGGAGACGGTGAAGGTGCCGGCGCCGGTCTCGGCCGTGCTTGCCGGATCGGACCCAGGCCCGCCCGGCGTGCCGATATTCAACGCCGCCTCGTTGACGACGACGTCGCCGCCGATGGCCTCCGGCGTCAGGTCGGTGATCACAGGCGTCGAGTTGCCGATCGAAATCGTCAGCGTGGTGTGCGAGGTGTCGCCGTCGCCGTCCTTGATCGTGTAGGTGAAGACATCGTTGACGCCGCCGGGCGTGCCGGCAGCGCGCACATAGCTGTAGGAGCCGTCCGCCAGCAGTGTCAGCGTGCCGTAGCTGCCCTGGATCGGCGCGTTCAGCGTGGCCGCATTGTCGACATCGGTGTTGGTGTTGCCGGCCTGCACGCCAACCACAGTTGCGCCATCGGCGCCCTTGGTGTCGGCAACCCCGTCCGTCGCGTTGGCGTCGCCGGCATCTGTTCCGCCAACCAGTACATTGCCTGTCGCCGGGCCAAACTGGCCGGCCGCGATGCTGTCGGTATCGGCAACCGCCGTCGGCACGTCATCGACGATGGCGACGGCAAAGGTGGTGCTGGCCGAATCGCCGTCAACGTCCGTGACTGTGATGCTGAAATTGTCCGGAACCGTGTCGTTGGGATCGAATCCGTTCGTCTGATTGGGATGAGCGACTGATTCGGTCACCGTGTAGTTGTATTCGATGGCACCGGTGCTCGGATTGAAGGAGACGATCGTCAGGAAGCCGAAATCGCCCGGGATCTGCTGGCCGACGCCGGTGACGGTGACGCCGTTGATGACGATCGAGCCAATTCCATCCGGCGCGTCGATGCTGATCGTTCCGATGCCGGAGGTCTCGGCGTTGCTTGGCGCGTCGCTGCCGGGAGATTGTGTCTGGCCGCCATTGAGGCCGGTTTCACTGGCCGCTTCGGTCGGGGCAAGCAAGGACGTGGCCGTCACTGAAACCTGCCTGTCGACGATGGACGGGAACAGTTCGCGCCGCTCCAGGAGTCCGAACTGCAAGGCAGTCGGCGGCAGCAGTGCCGACAGGTCGAACCCGTCGCCGATACCGCCGGGGGGAACCGAGAAATCTCCGCCTGCGCTTGAATTCGAACCGCCAGGACCGGCCGACATGGAACCGTCGGCGCCGAAGGCGACATCGACATGGCTGGCTTCCAGCGCTGCCAGCAGCGCAACGCGCGGCACCTCGACGTCGCCGATGATGAAGGTCGGCACGTTGAGGGCGCCGTCCTTGATCACGATCACCGAGCCGTCGGCCTGTTCGAGCAGAAGGTTTTGGCCGTCGACCTTGATGTTGTCGATGGAAGCGTTGGCCGGAAGCCTCACCACATGGCTGGCGTCGGCTACATATTCGGGCGGCGCGGCTGCCGGCGGTGCCTTTGCTTCCGCGGGGGCTTCCGGCTTGGCAGGCGCTCCGCCGCCGACATCGACCGGCACCGGTTCGGACGCTGCCGGCGCGGGCTGCGTCGAATTTGCCTGTGCGACCCGGATCTCCGCCGGTGATGCCTGATCGCCGTGTTCATTGGACACGGAATGCTCGTTCAAGGAAGCCGAAAAGCTGTCCAACTCGATATTGTTCGTCATGGCTGAAACCCCTCCGATATTTACCGGATAGAGACAGCGGCCACTTCTACTTTGCAACTGCCCCCTAATCTATTTCATATATTATGATATGCATTGCCCGGCATTTTTTACACGTGGTAAACCGCAACAATATAACCTGATATATGTAGGTTTCTGGAGACCTCCTTGACGGATAGCTGGCCGGCATTTTTCCGGTAAACCAAAGTATAAATTTGAATAAAATTTTAAGTAAAATGGATAAAGACAGTTGCTGGATATTTATCCACCTTCCTTTCCAATAATTTGAGACAAGATTGGTAGCGTCCACAGTCAAAGGTGGGCGTTATGAAAAAGCAAAAATCAGTTCCGGGAAAAACCCGGCTCCAGATGCTCCTGCTGGCAATCGGGCTTGTCGGCCTGGCGGGGCCGTCATTTGCGAGCGATATAGCCGCACCCGGCTGGCCTCAGGAGAATATTCAAACGCCGCCTTCTCTCGGCGGTGTTTCGCTGACGAGGCCTCAGCCCTGGCAGCCTGCGGGCGCTTACCGGATCGGTCTGGTCACCGGCAGCTATGGCCCAGATGTTGGCCGCGGGGATGGCTCGTCAACGGCGCGAGATGACGCCGGGATAGATCCGCTGCAGACCGCGTCGATCATTCCGGGGGTCTTCGGATCGGTTGCCTTGTCCATGCGCAATTTTCCCGTCGCGGCTCGCTGGGCGCCCGTCTACCGGGCAATCGCCGCCTGTTCGGCAGGCAGCCCCTGCGAGCACAAGAGCGCGGCTTTTGCCGGCATGATCGCCGCCGCACAAGGCAAGGGGTTCAGCGAGAAGCTGTCCTTCGTCAACAGCAGCGTAAATCGCCTGATCGCCTACAGGAAAGACAGCGTCGTCTACGGCAAGCTCGACTATTGGGCGAAGCCTTCGGAGATTCTCGAGCGGCGAGCCGGCGATTGCGAGGATTTTGCCATCCTCAAGATGACAGCCCTGCTGAGGGCCGGCATTCCCACGCAAAGCATGGCGCTTGTCGTCCTCCAGGATCGCAAGAGAGGCTTCTTTCACGCAGTGCTGTCGGTGAGCACAGGCAGCGGCACCTTCATTCTCGACAGCCTCAGCAACACTGTCGTGCGTGACAGCGATCTTCCGGATTACGTTCCGCTCTATTCGTTCAGCACGGACCGGGCCTGGATCCACGGTTCAAGACCGGGCGGAGCCCAGATGGCCGACATCAAGGGCGGTTTCGCAACCGTCGCACCCGGCGAAGGCTTTCAGCCATAGGTTCGCCAGCATTGGCGATGCATGCAGAGCAACTCCGGTAAGTGTAACGGTGAACTGCTCTAGCCGCCGAAGACGAACGCCATCAGCAGCTCCGGCTCGAGCACCGGAGCCCGCACCGCATTCAATTGTCCCCGGTATCGACGGTCGCCCGCGCCGATGACAAAACCGGTGGCCACCGGCGATTCGCCATTGGCATCGAGCCGCGCGAAGATGTCGGCCACATTGAGGTCCAGCGCCAGCTTGAGATCGTGCCGTGCGTCATCGCTTGGGGCGATCGGCAATTGACGTTTGACGAGTTGCTGGAACGGCGCGTTGAACGACAGGATCTTCTTCGACGAAGCCAGGGCAAAGGCCGGAGACGGGCAAGCGACCAGTATGGCGTTGATGGTGTTGATCGATGCAAGCCTTCGCAGGGTCAGGTTTTCGTCTCCCAACCCACGCATGCAGGCCACCCGGATCGCGGATGTCAAATTGCCTGTCTGTGCCTGGCTTTCGGCGATCTCGTCGATGAGCATGCCGATCGTGCACTTCCTGCTTTCGGCCATCTGCTTCAGCGACATCCAGAATGCCCGCTCCAGACGGATGCCGCGCCGGATGCCGCCGCGCGCCACAACCCGAAATTCCAGTCCAAAATCCTCGGCGGCGACTGGAGGCAGCAGCCGCTCGCGACCGGAATGATGAGGGCTGGCGCTACCGCTCACTCATCGCCTCCTCGCGCGCCTTGTTGATCGGCTTCAGGAGGTAGTGCAGGATCGTCTTGCGCCCGGTCTTGATGTCGACCGAGCAGATCATTCCGGGGATGATCGAGTAGGCCTTGCCGTCTCTTTGAAGGGTGGATTTGTCAGTCGCCACACGCACCTGATAGTAGGGTTCCCCCGTTTTCTGATCGACCAGGCTGTCGGCTGTGATGTTCGAGACCTTGCCCTCGATACCGCCGAAGATCGAGAAATCATAGGCGGTGACCTTGATAAGGGCTACCTGGTCGGGACGGATGAACGCGACATCCCGTGGCGAGACCCGAGCCTCCACCAGCAACGTCTCGGAGGTCGGCACGATGCCGGCCACGACGGCGCCAGGCTGGACGAAGGCGCCTACCGTGTTCAGCTCCAGCGTGTTGACGATGCCATCCACGGGAGAACGGATATCGGTGCGCGCGACCTTGTCGGTGGCTCCCCTTATGGTCTCATCCACCACCGAAAGCTCCGCCAGCGCCTGGGTAAGGTCGTCCAACGCCTCCTGCTGCAATTGCAGGCCGAGTTCCTCGACCTGAAGCTGGGCTTCCGTGATCGACGATTTGATCTTCTTTATCGTTTCGCCCGCAAGGTTCAGCTGGCCGTTGAGCTCGGTCTGTTCGCGCTCCACCCGGAGCTGCTCGGTCCTTGCCATCAGGCCTTTCTTGACCATCGCGTCGACCAGTTTTGCCTCCTGGTCGCTGACGACCAGGTTCTTTGTAAGACGATCGGAATTGGCCTGCGCCTCGGCCAGTTCCCTCTCGCGCTGGTCAAGGCGTGACTTGAGCACGGACAGCTTGTTGTCGAAGTTCCCGCGCCGGGCGATGAGCAGCTTCTGCTCATTGTCGCAGATTTGCGGAGCGACCGACTGGATGTCCTGCGGGCACGGAAATGGGCCCGAGAGATTGCCGGCCTGTTCGTATTTCAGCCTTGCTATGCGCACTTCCAGCGCGCGCGCCTTGGCCTGCTGCTCGCCGAGACTGGACGTGTTGAGCGTGTTGTCCAGGCGGATGATGAGATCGTTCTTCTTGACCACCTGGCCAATCGTCACGGCGATTTCCTGAACGACACCGGCTTCACTCGCCTGAATGATCTGGGTCTTGGAAGCGGGTATGACCTTGCCGTCGCCGCGTGCGATCTCATCGACTTCGGCAAAGGACGCCCAGGCGACGAAGACCACGAAGAGCGCTCCGATGATGAATATGGACGCCGACGCAAACAGCGGCGGTCGATCTTCTCTGGCAAGCATTTCCCACGCCCCAACGCATTGGATGCAGCAATATCTGTTTTGTCAGGCGCTTGTTTTCTGCAACGCCTGTATGACTTGGTCCTTCGGTCCGTCGGCAACGATTCTGCCCTGTTCGATAACGATCAGGCGGTCGGCCAGCTCAAGCATGCTGAAGCGATGTGTCGAGACGATCAGCGTGGTGTCGCGGTCGAAGGCGACTTTGAGCTGCTTGATCAACTGGCGTTCCGATGCGAGATCCATCGAGCCCGACGGCTCGTCCAGAAAGACGATTTTCGGTTTGGTCAGCAGCAGGCGTGCGATCGCCACCGTCTGCCTCTGGCCACCGGAAAGATTGGTGCCGCGCTCGCCGACATTCATGTCGTAGCCGCGCGGGTGGCGTGAAACGAAATCGTCGACGCCGGCCGCCTTTGCCGCTTCGATGATCTGTTCGTCGGTAGCCTCGGGGCATGCCATCAGGAGGTTTTCCTTGATGGTGCCCGAGAACAGGTCGCCGGCCTGCGCAACGATGCCGACCGCGGCGCGAACCTCGGACGGGTGATACTGGCGAATGTCGATCCCATCCAGCAGCAGCTCACCGGAAGTCGGCAGGAAGAGCCGGCCGATCAGCCGCCCCATCGTCGTCTTTCCCGATCCTATGCGGCCGATGATGCCGATCCGCTCACCCGGCTTGACCGAGATATTCAGGCCGGTCAGAACTTCGTTTTCCGAGCCTGGATAGACAAACCCGACATTCCTGAACACCATCGCCCCCTTGCGGATGGGGCGGTTGACGAAGCCCACCGTGTCGGGTCGATCTTCCGGCTGAGCCATGATCGAGTTCACCATTCTCAGCGAGAGCATGGCCTGGCGAAACCGGGACAACGTTATGGCAATCTGGCCGAGCGGCGCCACGGCCCTGCTCGCCAGCATCACCGTTCCTATGATTGCTCCTGTCGAAACATGCCCTTCCGAGAAGGCATAGGCGCCGGCCACGACCAGGGCGACGGTCACCAGCTGTTGTATGGACTGGGTGATGTTGCCCGCCGCCGCCGAAAGCTGCTTGATCTTCTCGGACGTGTTGGCGGCGTTCTTGGAGTGCTCTCCCCATTTTCGCAGCAGATACGCCTCGGCGCGCAGCGACTTGATGGTCTCCAGCGTCGAGATGGATTCGACCAGCAGGGCCTGGCGCTGCGACGCTTCGTTCATCGAGGCGGCGACGCGCTTGCCGATGCGGCGCTGGGTGATCAGGCCGACGATGACGGACATCACGAAGGCCAGCGCCGGTATGATCACCAGCCATCCGCCTATCGCATAGATCACAAGGAGAAAGACGAAGACGAATGCCGTGTCGATGAACACGCTTATGGTGTTGGAGGTGAAGAACTCCCTGACGAATTCATATTGCGTGACCCTGTTTGCGTATTCACCGGTCGAGCCGGGGCGCGCCGACAGCGACGAGTTCAGCACTTTCTCGAACAGCAGATAGGATATCCGGAGATCCGCCTTGCGCCCGGCATAGTCGATGAGGGAGGCCCTGGCCGTCTTCAAGAGCAGGTCGAACAGGATGACCGCGCCGATGCCGAGAGCCAGCACCCATAGTGTCGATATTGCCTTGTTCGGCAGGATCCTGTCGTAGACGTTCATGGTGAAGATCGGCGAGGCTATGGCCAGCAGATTGATGAACACCGCCGCCAGGACGACTTTTGAGTAGGTGCGCCAGAAAGCGCCCATCGTCCCCGTAAGCCAATGTCTCCGCTCGATCCTGGCCGCCGAGCCGACCGACATGGTCTCGGCGGCATTGGCATAGGTGATCGAGAAGGAAGCGCCGCCGCTGATGTAGCTGGCGGCCAGTTCCGATCGGCCGATCGTGGTGCGGCCGTCTTCCTGGGGCGCGGTGATATAAGCATCGTCTTCGCCCAGAGCGAGCAGGGCAACCGGCAATTGACTGACGCGAAAGACGATTGCCGGCAGGTCGATACGCCCCCTGAGAAAATCGCGGTGATTGAACTCGGTGACTTCCAGGCCGATGCGTTCGGCAAGGTGCCTGATATCGTCGGCCGCAATTCGCGTGTCCGAGAGCGGCACGCCGGCAAACAGCACGGTCTCCGCGCTCGGCCTGCCGAGATATCCGGCAACGGCCGAGAAGCAGGCCTTGAACGCCTCCTTGGGAGAGAGGATATTGGGTTGCTGGTTCACGATCTGCCCGTCAGGACGCTCGCTGGACCTTGCGTCGTCTTATTTCTTCCTCACCGGGGCGAGGATATCGAATGGCAGGTCGTTCTTCTGCTCCGATGGCGTCCGCGCATAGGTCTCGGTGTCCGCGGTTTCCGGTGTTGCAAACTCGGTGCGAGCATAGGCTGTCGCTTGCTTTGCCGGCTCGAGATTCATCGTTTTCAGCAACTGTCCGGTCGCGGCCAGGAGCCGGTACTGGGCAAACAGCGATGCGTAGGACGCGGTATCCGCCAGCGTTGCCGTGTTGAACCGCGTATTCTGCGCGTCGAGCACGTCGAGCAGCGAGCGCTGTCCAACCTTGAACTGCTCGCGATAGGAAGCGACCAGCTTTTCATTGGCGGCGGCCTGTTGCCTCAGGGTCTTCGCCAGATCGGCTTGCCGGAAACGGCGATCCCATGAGGTGCGAACGGCTTCCTCGATTTCGCGCAAGACCTGATGATAGGCGAGCCGCTGCTCGCTGGCGCGGCGGATCTGCTCCTGTTCATTGGCCTTGTCTATGCCGCCGCGATACAAATTCCAACGCAGCACCAGACGCGCCTGCAGGTCATTGGTGTCCCCGTCGTCGCCGTCAATGTCGGTGCCTGCCCTGGCCCGACCTTCAGCAATGACTTCAGGGCCATATTTCGCCCGGGCCGCATCCACCAGGGAAGCCGCGGCGTCGATATCGCTGGTGGCCATGTGAACGCGCGGATTGTTCTGTCGTGCCAGGCCGATCGCGTCATCCAGTGACCGCGGAAGCGCGGCGGCGACATCACCCGGCCGCGAAGCATTGACCAGCGGCTTGCCGACGGTCTTGAAGAACCGGATCTTGGAGGCTTCCAGCTCTTCGGTCGCCTCCTGCATGCGGGCCTTGGCCGCGAACAGACGCTCCTCGGCCTGTTGGCGGTCGGCCTCGTTCAGCGCCCCGCCTGAGATGCCTTGCCGGATGTCGCCGAGTATCGCCTGATGGAAACCCAGATTCTTCTTGGCTTCGGAAACGATCGAAGCCTGCAGCATGTATTCGAGGTAATCCTGGACAACGGACAGCCCGATGAATTCGGACCGTTCCAGCACCCGGAACGACGCTCCGTCGACGCGCGATGCCTGGCGGTTCAATTCCGCGCGACGAGCTCCGCTGTCGAATAATTTCTGGGTCACCACCAGATTCGCTTCCGCCGGATAGAGCGAATCGTCCTCTATCGACAGCGAGCGTCGGGAGGAATTGTCGAGCCGGCGAACACCAGCCGATCCCTCGACATCGACACTGGGAAGGTAAAGGCCCTTGGCCTGCCGCAACTCAAACTCGATTGCTTCGCGGTTTTCGATCGCCTGTCCAATCTCGGGATTGGATTCCACCGCGACAGCCATCGCCTCCTTGAGCGTAAGCGCATGAGCGCCCCCGCAGGTCAGCATGGTGGCCGCCATCAACAGACCAAGGCGCCTGCCTATGGCCGACATGTTTGTCGTATTCATAATCCCACCCTAACGTTTCCCCAGCGTCCTTTTTCAGAGCGCTAACCAAGCCAAGGCCTGCCCGTCGGTGGATTATCCACAAATTCACGGAATGTGTGAGCGATTATTGATTTAGAGGGCGCTAAATAGCCCTTTTGGGCAACAAGGCTGCGAGATGTAGCAAAAATAGCACATAACTTCGGCTCGCTGCGGTTGTATCCGGACGCCCCATTCAGTGGGAAAGCACAGAAAATCGCAAGCCAGTGGGCCGATATGCCCAGAATCATGGCCGGTTCGGATAGCGGTTGTCGATAATCCAACCGGAGGTTGAACGCTTTTTCAGGCATGCCCCTTGGGTGCCGGGTCCAAAAAATACTCTGTCGCGGCGGCCGGCGTGCGCGTCATGTCGCTCATCACGGCCAAAAGCTGGTCAGCGCGTACCTCTAATTTGCGCTCAACGCCACCATGCGGTCGAGCGCCGCGGTCAGGCCGCGAAGCGACACCGGGAAGCTCAGCGGGGTCTCGGCGTCCGTCGTGACATTGAGCTTCAGCACCGAGCCTCCCCTCAGCTTTGCAAGCGTCGGCCGATCGACGGTAAAGACGGAGACGCAACCCGTCGGGAGGCAGGTCCTGAATCGCTGCGGGGGCAGTGGCGGCTGATCGTCGATCTGCAGCGTCACGCCCGGATCGAGC
>NZ_RZPH01000680.1:0-3337 GCF_004022825.1 Mesorhizobium sp. M7A.F.Ca.CA.004.04.2.1 | reverse complement strand
TAAAGTCGGCGTATCGGAAACTCGCCAAGAAGCATCATCCGGACCAGAATCCGAATGATCCCAAGGCGAAGGACCGTTTTGCCGCGGCCAACCAGGCCTACGAGATCGTCGGCGACGAAAAGAATCGCGCCGCTTTCGATCGCGGCGAGATCGACGCCGACGGCAAGCCGCGATTCCAGGGCTTTGAAGGCGCTGCCGGTGGCGGCGATCCCTTTGGCGGCTTTCGTCGGCAACAGGGTCCGGGCGGTTCGCGGTTCGAATTCCGCTCCGGCCGACCGGGTGGCGATCCGTTCGACGGCAACAGCGACATCTTCAGCCAGATTTTTGGCGACACTTTTTCGGGCGCGCGCGGTCCCGGCACGGGCGATCGCCGCCAGCAGGCGACAGCAGCCGATCTGAACGTGACGCTCGATATCACCATCGAGGAAGCGGCGACCGCCGAAAAGGTGACGGCGATGTTCCCCGACGGCCGCAAGGTGGCGGTCAAGCTGCCGGCCTATGTCGAGGATGGTCAGACCATCCGCCTCAAGGGCCAAGGCGAGCAGGGGCCAGGCCAGCCAGGCGACGCGCTGGTCAAGATCCATCTGCGCCGACATCCACGCTACCGCATCGAGGGCCGCGACCTGCACGCCGATCTACCGGTGGTACTGGCGGATGCGGTGCTCGGCGCCAAGGTGCCGGTCGAGACGCCGACCGGCAGGCTCGCGGTCAACATTCCGGCCTGGTCGAGCTCCGACAAGGTCCTGCGGCTGAAGGGCAGAGGCCTGCCGGAAAAGGCCGGCGGCCACGGCGATCTCTACGCTCATGTGCGTATCATGCTGCCGGAAGGCGGCGACAGCGCGCTCGAAGCGCTGTTGCGCGGCCAAAAAGGCTGATCGGCGGCTTTTGTCCCCCGAACTGTCCGGTTTGGACGCTTGAAGGGGCTCTGTGCCTGTGCGATAGGGCAACCCACAAAGCTGAAATCTTGCGGAGAGCGCTCACATGGCGGGTGGACAGGGCCTAATGGCCGGCAAGCGCGGCCTCATTCTTGGCGTCGCCAACAATAGGTCGATCGCCTATGGCATCGCCAAGTCGTGCGTCGACCATGGCGCCGAGATCGCGCTGACCTATCAGGGCGAGGCGTTCAAGAAGCGCGTCGAGCCGCTGGCGGCGGAACTGGGCGCCTTTGTCGCCGGCCATTGCGACGTCACCGATCCGGCGAGCCTGGACGAGGTTTTCGCCAATGTCGCCAGGCACTGGGGCAAGCTTGATTTCCTCGTCCACGCCATCGCCTTCTCCGACAAGGATGAACTGACCGGCCGCTATGTCGAGACGACGCGCGACAATTTCCTGCGCACCATGGACATTTCGGTCTATTCCTTCACCACCATAGCCAAGCGCGCCGAGGCGCTGATGACCGATGGCGGCTCGTTGCTGACGCTGACCTACTACGGCGCCGAAAAAGTGATGCCGCACTACAACGTCATGGGTGTCGCCAAGGCGGCGCTCGAGGCCAGCGTGCGCTACCTGGCGGTCGACCTCGGCGCCAAGAAGATCCGCGTCAACGCCATCTCGGCCGGCCCGATCAAGACGTTGGCCGCCTCCGGCATCGGCGATTTCCGCTACATCCTGAAGTGGAACGAGTACAATTCGCCGCTGAAGCAGACGGTCACGCAGGAGGAAGTCGGCGATTCCGGCGTCTATTTCCTGTCCGACCTGTCGCGCGGCGTCACCGGTGAAGTGCATCACGTCGATTCGGGCTACCACGTCGTCGGCATGAAGGCGGTCGACGCGCCTGATATTTCGACGGTCAAGGACTAACGCCCGGCCAACCGTCGTCCGTCCCGATCCCGCACCGGAAGACCTGATGTACCCGCTGGTTTATATCGCGCGCCACGGCCAGACCGCGTGGAACGCCGAAATGCGACTTCAGGGGCAGGCCGATACCGATCTCAACGCTCTTGGCCGCGAACAGGCGACCGGCAACGGGCTTCGGCTAGCCGCGTTGGTCCCAAATCCCTGGGAATTCGATTTCCTCGCCAGTCCGATGAAACGGACGCGCGAAACGATGCAGCGTATTCGCGCCGCGATGAAGCTCGATCCGGATGCCTATCGAACCGATCCGCGCCTCGTCGAAGTCAATTTCGGCGATTGGCAGGGATTTACCTTTCCCGAGCTCGAGACAGGATATCCCGGAGCGAGCATGACGCGTGCTCTGGACAAGTGGAACTTTCAGCCGCCCGGCGAAGGTGCGGAGAGCTATCAGATGCTGCTCGAACGGGTGAGGCCATGCTTCGACGCGATCGAACGCCAGACGATATGCGTGACCCATGGCGGCGTCATGCGCACCTTGTTTCGCTTCGTTCTGGGGCTGGCCGAGGACGAGGCCGCGAACCTGGAAATACCGCAGGATCGCCTGCTCAAGCTCGAAGGCAAGAGTCTGGAGTGGCTTTAATGCATGTCGCCCAAAAGTGACCCCGGTTTTGGGAGAACGACATGCATAAAACAAAGACCTAAAGCGGGTCGCCTGAATCCGTTCAGACGCGACACGCTTTAGGCCATTGGCAGGCGGCTCGGCGAAAGCTGAACCGCAAACACAGCATTCAATTGAGGTTGGAAGCTCTAGTTGGCAGAGCTGTCCGGCAGTTCCATGTCGGTGACGATGTTTTCGCCATTGGTCACATCGTAGGCGATGACGATGTCCATGCCCGGCTTCAGCGCGTCGAGATCGGTCTCGGCGTTCAGCTTGTAGGACTTGCCGTCATCCAGCGTCAGCGTCGCCGTATCCTTGTCGATCTTCTTGATCAGGCCTTCGGTCTGGCCGGCGAAAGCGGCGGTGGAAAGCAGCAGCGTGGCGGCAATGGCGCCAATCAGGGTACGCATGATCGTTCCTCTTTATCATTGCGCCGGCATGGCGGCGGGCGTTCAACGGCGGATGGAGCAGAGCAGAAACCAACCGAATGTGTCAAAACTAAATCCGCCAGATCACAGTTTGACCCCTGTGAAAAACGCCAATAGAACGCAATCTTCAGCCGGCTCCGATGCCGGGCAGGGTCATTTCATGTCTCACAACACGTTCGGCCACCTTTTCCGCGTCACCACCTGGGGCGAAAGCCATGGCCCGTCGCTCGGTTGCGTGGTCGACGGCTGTCCGCCCGGCATCCGCTTCACTCGAGCAGACATCCAGGCCGAACTCGACAAGCGCCGGCCGGGGCAATCACGTTTCGTCACGCAGCGTCGCGAACCGGATGAAGTGAAGGTGCTGTCCGGCTTCATCTTCGACGAGGACGGCGAGACGATGATCACCACCGGCACGCCGGTGTCGATGCTGATCGAGAATGTCGACCAACGTTCAAAG
>NZ_RZPH01000679.1:0-3337 GCF_004022825.1 Mesorhizobium sp. M7A.F.Ca.CA.004.04.2.1 | reverse complement strand
GGCCAATGCAGCAGATAGAGATCGATGCGGTCGGTGCGCAGGCGTTTCAGGCTGTTTTCGCAGGCGCGCTGCACGCCCACGCGCGAAGCGTTCGATGGCAGAACTTTCGAGACCAGGAAGGTCTCGTCGCGGCGCCCGGCAATGGCCTCGGCCACCACCTCCTCGGCGCCGCCGCCGGCATACATTTCAGCGGTGTCGATCAGCGTGATGCCGAGGTCGAGGCCGAGCTTGAGGGCATTCACCTCATCGGCGCGGCGACTGATATCTTCGCCCATCTTCCATGTGCCCTGGCCAAGCACCTGAACGGCTTCGCCTGAGGGCAGTTTGGTGGTTCTGATGGTCGACGGCATTGCGGGCTCCATTTAGGCCGATCGCATCACAGGCTGGACGAGAAATCCAGAGGCGTTCTCGCCGCGCTGACGATGGCTGAAGACTTACTTCACCGGATGGGCGGCGAGCCAGGCCTGCATCTGCTTGATCTCGGCTTCCTGCGCGGCGATGACGCCTTCGGCCAGCTTGCGGATTTCCGGATCCTTGCCATTGGCGAGTTCGACCTTGGCCATGTCGATCGCACCCTGATGGTGCGGGATCATGCCTCTGACGAAATCGACATCGGCATTGCCGGTATAGTCGGACGCCATCATGTCGGCATGCATCTTGTCCATCGCCGCCTTGTAGCCTTCCGTCGAAGGGCTGGTCGCATCCGCCGCCATGGCGCCCATGTCGTGTTTCATCTCTTCGCTTTGCGCCGGAACGCTTTCGAGGAAGACGGTAACCAGCATTCCGGCCGCCATCAGCAGCAGAACGAGTTTTTTGGCGAAGGTCATTCATGGTCTCCTGTTGGATGGGTTTCGTATTTGGGGGCTTGGATCAGAGTTTCAATGTTCTCAGCCGCAACGCGTTTGCGATCACCGACACCGAAGACAGGCTCATCGCCGCCGCCGCCAGCATCGGCGACAGAAGCGTGCCGGTGAGCGGATAGAGCACGCCGGCGGCGACCGGCACGCCAAGCACATTGTAGAGGAAGGCAAAGAACAGGTTCTGGCGGATGTTGCGGATCGTCGCCTGCGCCAGCGTGCGGGCGCGCACGATACCGTTGAGGTCGCCCTTGACCAGAGTGATACCGGCGCTTTCGACAGCGACATCGGCGCCAGTGCCCATGGCGATGCCGACATCGGCAGCTGCAAGCGCTGGTGCATCGTTGACGCCGTCGCCGGCCATGGCAACACCGGCGCCTGTTGCGCGCAGTTCCTCGACAAGGGCTGCCTTCTGTTCCGGCAGCAGGCCGGCGCGGACCTCGTCGATGCCGAGGCTTCTGGCGATCGCGTTGGCCGTGCGTTCATTGTCGCCGGTCGCCATGATGATGCGCAAGCCGCTTTCATGCAGAGCCTTGATCGCCTCGGCCGTCGTTGCCTTGATAGGGTCGGCGACGGCGACGATGCCGGCCAGCTTCTTGTCGACAGCGACGAACATCGCCGTCTTGCCTTCGAGCTGCAGCGCCTCGGCCTTGGCCGAGATGGATGCGATGTCGACGCCAAGGTCCGCCATCATCGCAGCATTGCCGAGCGCGACCGTCTTTCCCGAGACCGAACCGGACACGCCCTTGCCGGTGACCGCCTCGAAGGCGCTGGCCTCGGCAACGGTCACGCCGCGTGTAGCAGCGCCGTCGACGATGGCTTCAGCCAGCGGATGCTCCGACCCCTTCTCCAGACCGGCGGCAAGCGCCAGCAATTCCTCTTCGGAGAAGCCGTTTGCCGTGACGACATCGGTCAGTTTCGGCCGGCCTTCGGTCAGCGTACCCGTTTTGTCGACGATCAGCTTGTCGACGGAAGCGAAGCGTTCGAGTGCTGCGGCCTCCTTGATCAGCACGCCGGCATGCGCTCCGCGCCCGGTTGCGGTCATGATCGACATCGGCGTGGCGAGGCCGAGCGCACAGGGGCAAGCGATGATCAGCACCGACACCGCGGAGACGATGGCAAAGATCAGGCTGGGCTCGGGTCCAAACACGGCCCAGGCGATGAAAGCGACAATCGCGACAAGGACGACGGCCGGGACAAAGTAGAAAGAAACGCGATCGGCCAACCCTTGAATCGGGGCGCGCGAGCGCTGCGCCTTGGCGACGAGATCGACGATGCGCGCCAGCGTCGTCTCGGCGCCGACCTTCTCAGCGCGCATGATCAGCGCACCATTCTTGTTGAGGGTGCCGCCGGTCAGCGCATCGCCCTCGACCTTCTCGACCGGCAACGGCTCGCCCGTGATCATCGATTCGTCGATCGAGGATCGCCCTTCCAGCACCGTGCCATCGACCGGCACGGCGTCACCGGGGCGTATGCGCAGGCGATCGCCGGCTTTGACCGCATCGAGCGGCACATCGCTTTCGGAACCGTCGGCGGCGATCAGCCGCGCGGTCTTCGGCGCGAGATCAAGCAATGCGCGGATTGCCGAGCCGGTCTTTTCACGGGCGCGGAGCTCCAGCACCTGGCCAAGGAAGACCAGCGCAACGATGACGGCAGCAGCCTCGAAATAGACCGGTACCGCACCGCCATGGCCGCGGAACTGATGCGGAAAGATATCCGGAAACAGCGTGGCGACGACGCTGTAGAGATAGGCAGCACCAACGCCGAGCGAGATCAGCGTCCACATGTTGGGGCTGCGGTTGACGAGCGAGTCCCAGCCGCGGTGGAAGAAGGGGAAGGCGGCCCAAAGCACCACCGGACTTGCCAGGACCAGTTCGATCCAGACTTTTGCCCGGTCCTCGACCAGACCTTCAAACGTCAGGCCGATCATGGGTGCCATGGCGATGATCAGAAGGGGGATCGACAAGGCAGCGCTCACCCAGAACCGCCTGGTGAAATCGACCAGCTCGGGATTTGGCCCTTCATCGCCCGTTGGTACGCCCATCGGCTCCAGCGCCATGCCACAGATCGGGCAGGATCCTGGCTTGTCGCGGATGATTTCGGGATGCATCGGGCAGGTGTATTGCGTGCCTTTGGGCATCGGCTGCGGTGCCGGCCTGTCGCCGAGATATTTTTGCGGCTCCGCCTCGAATTTCGCCTGGCAGGCGGCCGAGCAGAAGTAAAAGCCCTGGCCTTCGTGGCGGGCAAAGTGCCTGGCTGTCGCGCGGTCGACGCTCATACCGCAAACCGGATCGGTGGCCGTCAGGAATTTTTCCGGCTCGGCGACGAATTTCGCGCGGCAGCCCTGGCTGCAGAAATGATAGGGATGGCCATCATGCTCGGCCGTCGGCTTGCCGGCGACCGGATCGACAGTCATGCCGCAGACCGGGTCGCGGACGACGCTCTTCGTGGTGGGCACGGCGCCTTTTGTCGAGCAGCAG
>NZ_RZPH01000678.1:0-2782 GCF_004022825.1 Mesorhizobium sp. M7A.F.Ca.CA.004.04.2.1 | reverse complement strand
AGCCCGATCCGAAGGATCCCGACACCGGCCGCCAGAACAATCAAGGCCTCGAAGGCATGGCGATGACGCCCGACGGCAAGTTCCTGATCGCCGTGCTGCAGTCGGCGGCCAGGCAGGACGGCGGCGATTCCGGCTCGACCCGCCAGAACACCAGGGCGCTGGTCTATGACACGTCCGACCTCGCCCATCTCAAATTGGCGCACGAATATGTCGTGCCGCTGCCGGTGTTCAAGGATGCCAAGGGCAAGACCAAGGTCGCCGCGCAGAGCGAGATCGTGGCACTCTCCGACAAGAGCTTCCTGATGCTGGCGCGCGACAGCGGCAACGGCCAGGGCCTGAAGGGCGACGCCTCGCTCTATCGCCAGGTCAACGTCGTCGACCTATCCACCGCGACCGACATCGCCGGCGGCGCCTTCGACGGCGCTGACAGGCCGGTCGCCCCCAAAGGCGTCGTCGACCCATCGGTGACACCGGCCAAGCTGACGCCATTCATCGACATCAACGACAGTGCCGAGCTCGGCCGCTTCGGCCTGCACAATGGCGCGCCCAATGACCAGGATAACCTGTCCGAGAAGTGGGAGGCGATGTCGGTGGTCAGCGTGCTCGATGCGAAGCTGCCCGACGACTACTTCCTGTTCGTCGCCAACGACAACGACTTCCTCGCCCAGGACGGTTTTCAGGTCGGCGCGCCCTACAAGGCCGAAGACGGCGCCAATGTCGACACCATGTTCCTAGTCTATCAGGTCACGCTGCCGGGTTTGGCCAAGAAGTAACGACCACTGCACGGACGGGCGCGCTTGGCGCGTCCGCCTGGATGGCACCATCAACCAAAAGGCCCGCTCCCGGAAACGGTAGAGCGGGCCTCCTACTTTTACGCGAGTTTTGGTTTTCCACTCAGGTATATTTTCTTGTAAGCCTCGAAAACCGTCTCTAGATCGAATTTATCTTCCAACGCTGGAACAAGATTCAGAAGAGACTTCATTCCTGACAGCAAAGAGAACGCCAGGATCGAGGCCGCCTCCTCAAGTTCGCTTTCGGTGATCGACGGTTCGATCTTCAGCTCAATCCAACCAGGTCGAATTTCATGGAGATGTCGAACGAGCGAGGTCCAGGTCACATGCGCCGCGTCAGCGGATATTTCCCGGTAGACATGGGTCTGCCTGGGAAAGGGCGTCTGTATGTCGGAAATTTGGAACCTCCCCTTTGCCCCGGCACTTCTCCTCAAGAACTCTTGCAAGTGCTTTTCCGCTTCTTTTGCAAGCTTTCCTCTGCCGTTCGCCATGAATTTCTTGGCACGTGATCGCCGACTGACCTCGTCGTCAGATCGCAAGAGATCGATGTATCCGTCCTCGGTCTCAGCCAGAAACAAATGCACCGAGCATTCGATCGCTGAGCGGCAGGTCGATCGAAATGCCAAATCTCTGCCAGCATCAACTAGAACTAATGCCGACTGCGTTTCGGAAAGCAGCCGAGCCAAGAGTGCCAGCGCTGCAGACTTTCTTTCAGCGTGCTCAGCGTCACACAAGTCGATCTTGTCGAGTTCCAACACATCGACGCTTCCTAGAAATTCGCCAAACCAATCGCGCCAAACCTTGCGTATTGGCATAGCCGTCCCCATCCCCATCTGCGGCACTAGCATAACCACATCGTGCCTTGCCTCTCATAGCTTGAGTTGCAGCAACCGGCCAACACATAGCAGGTTCATCCGAACGCCCCGTAGAATCCGCGTGCAGACAAAGCGACCTGATTGAGTCGCGCACAAGCCGCACTGAAATCTTGCGTCACAGTGAGGCTGTCGCAAAGCGACTTTCTCGATGGGCACGCCTGTCGCTACCATGGCGTAGCACTGTCGCTCGATGAATGAGATAGTAGCGACATGGAAAAGCAAATGACGATGTCGAACGGCGCCAAAATCAGGGAACTGCGGGAAGCGGCCGGCATGACCCAGGACAAGCTGGCCGCTATGAGCCGAGTCGACAGACGTACCGTCCAGCGTGCCGAGCAAGGAACACGGCTGCAGATGGAGACTCTGTCGAGCCTGGCTGCTGCACTGGGCGTGCTTGTCGCCAACATTATCGTCAACGGCGCCCGCCACGAAGACATCGACAATCTCGACGCAAAGAGCCTTGTGGTACTAAATCGGATCAGGTCCGGCATGATGTTGATGAATATTGTGCGTGACAGCTATGAGGGAACGATCTCGTGCGAAGCTGAGCCGACATCAGAGAACATCGAGGCCCTGTCAGCGGTCATCACGAAGCTCGAGTCGCTTATGCCTCAGCCTTGGGAACGGCCGCATCAGCGACTGTCATTTCCGCTGTCGGAAAGATTGAAGGCGGCAGTGGAGGTAGGCGAGCAGCTCAGACAACTCGAAGGATGGGGAATCGCTTTTTATGCGGGCACCTACACCGCCCGGACTCAAGTTCCGACGTGGGATGGTGATCACGGTGAAATGTTCATCTCCAGCCGGACCCCGTACGAGCTGGTCACTATCTGTCGCGTGATTGTAGCCCATTCCGGCCAGGGCGACCGGATCACGACTAAGGCCAATGACATCTTTGTCCCAACAAAGCCGCTCTCGGACGCGTCGACCGAAAACGACAAGAAGCCTTTGGACGACGAGATACCTTTTTAGTTCCAATCTAGCTGAGCTGGATTGAGGTATCATCAAACCTGGGACATCCACGAGCTCTCTCAAGCGCTAACGGCGGCGTAATACGAAATTAGGAAATGATTAACCAACACAGTCTATGGTCTCAGGCATGACGAAGAAAATTTTTTT
>NZ_RZPH01000677.1:0-530 GCF_004022825.1 Mesorhizobium sp. M7A.F.Ca.CA.004.04.2.1 | reverse complement strand
GCTCATCGAGAAAAGCGCGCGAAGATTCAAAGTGAGCCGTTCACAGGCTCTCAGCGCGGCCATTCGAGCGTTCGATCACAACTATATGGCCGAAGACGAAACGTTTGTTCAGCGCACTCCCTGGTGGTTCGAATCCCTTGACGGTGACACAAGATGAGCAAGCTGGATCCGAATAAACTTATGATGGTTCTCGCGGTGATCACCCTCGTGGTTATTGCCGCGATGTCGGGATACCGGCTGCAGATCGGCCCGAGCGGACTGACATTTGAGCACAGCGGAGATGCCGATGCTGCTGCAAACTCGAAGCTGATCTCTCCGCCTCCATCCCATTGAGGAATGCAGCCGGCTCTTTGGAGCAAGATAGCTTATCCTCCCTCGGAAAGGTTCGGTCTTGGAGGGGTAGTGTACTGACCGCACGTCGGTGTTTGTCGAATGGTGAGCTGCTTCGCCGCAGTCCACAATTCGTGCAGACTTACTGCAACATCTCCGCGTCCCTCGGCACGCCCGCGTCGATCGGCTCGGCGGTTCTG
>NZ_RZPH01000676.1:0-3339 GCF_004022825.1 Mesorhizobium sp. M7A.F.Ca.CA.004.04.2.1 | reverse complement strand
GTCAACGACTCGGTTACCAAGTCGAAGTTCGACAACAAATATGGCTGCAAGGAATCGCTGGTCGACGGCATCCGCCGCGGCACCGACACGATGATGGCCGGCAAGGTCGCTGTCGTGTGCGGTTATGGCGACGTCGGCAAGGGCTCGTCGGCCTCGCTCAAGGGCGCCGGCGCCCGCGTCAAGGTCACCGAGGTCGATCCGATTTGCGCGCTGCAGGCGGCGATGGACGGGTTTGAAGTCGTCACGCTGGAAGATGCGGCCCCCACCGCCGACATCGTCATCACCACCACCGGCAACAAGGATGTCGTCACCCTCGACCATATGCGCTCGATGAAGGACATGGTCATCGTCGGCAACATCGGCCACTTCGACAATGAGATCCAGGTCGCCGCGCTGCGCAATTTGAAATGGACCAACGTCAAGCCGCAGGTCGACATGATCACCTTCGCGGACGGCAAGCGGATGATCCTTTTGTCGGAAGGGCGGCTGCTCAATCTCGGCAACGCCACAGGCCACCCGAGCTTCGTCATGTCGGCATCCTTCACCAACCAGGTGCTGGCGCAGATCGAGCTCTACACCAAGCCCGGCCAGTACGAGAACCAGGTCTATGTCCTGCCCAAGCATCTCGACGAAAAGGTCGCGCGCCTGCATCTCGACAAGCTCGGCGCCCGTCTGACCGAACTGTCGGGTGAACAAGCCGCCTATATCGGCGTCACGCCGCAGGGTCCGTTCAAGCCGGAACACTACCGCTATTAACCAAAGCTAAAATTGCTACCAGATATTGAGGCCGGGCGATTGACTTTTCGCCCGGCCTTATTTTTGCGCGCCATCAGCCTTCACGGCGATTCGGCGAGGGGTTATTGTCAGGTGATTCGGCGATGCTTCCAGCCCGAGAGGGTCAAGAGAGGCACGCATCAGGGCGGTCTTGCATTCAGGCGGCGGAGAGGACCAAGACATGCCGGGGCAACACCCGCACAGAGCGGGACGGGCCGTTTCCGGCGGCCATGACGATTCGGGGATTGCTGGCTCCGCCCTGGAAGGCGGGAGCCTGTCCTGGCGCGCCCGTGCGTCGACATTCCTTGCCACCTCCGCGCTCGCGGGCCCCTTGGCTGGCGCCGTCGCGCATGCCGAAACCGCTGCTGCCAGCGTCGCGGGACTGTCGGTGAGCGCCATCGAGGTCATGCAGCTTGCCGTGTTCGTCGGCGTGACGGGTGCCGCACTGATATCGGCCATCGTTCTCATCCGCGAAAGAGCCCGCACCTCGGCGGAGAATGTCGAACTCAGGAGCCGCCTCGCCGACATCAACGCGGCGCTCCGCCGCTCCGAGGCGCTGCTCAATCTGCGTGACCAGCGCGTCGTCGTCTGGGCCGCTGAAAACAAGAAGCCCGAGCTTATCGGCACATTGCCCGTCGAAAGCGGCGCTCCCGAAGATAGGGCCGCTTTTCTCGCTTTCGGCCGCTGGCTGATGCCGCGTTCGGCGGCGGCACTCGAACATGCCGTCGCGGGATTGCGCGAGAAGGCCAAACCCTTCGACCTCGTCATCGAATCGCAGGCCGGTGCGCCGCTCGAAGTGCATGGCCGCAAGAGTGCCGCGCATGTGCTCGTGCGTTTCGTCTCGCTCTCGGAGACGCAGCGCAGCCAGGCCAGGCTGAAGATCGAGAACCAGCGGCTGGCCGCCGACCACGACACGATGATCGGCCTGCTCGACGCGCTGAACATGCCGGCATGGCTCCGCGGCGAGGACGGCGGGCTGAAGTGGGTCAACCGCGCCTATGCCGATGCCGTCGAAGCCGAAAATGCCGAAGCCGCGGTCCGGGAGAAAAAAGAGTTCCTCGGCGGCCAGGCGCGCGATGCGATTGCCGCCCAGCACAAGACGCATCCGGTTTTCGAGCAGTCGCTGTCCACCGTGATCGAAGGTGACCGCCGTGTGTTCGCGGTCACCGATTTCGCCGGCAGCGATGGCTCGGCCGGCCTTGCCTGTGACACCAGTGCCATTGAGGCCGTTCGCGGCGAATACGAACGGACGGTGCGAAGCCACGCCGACACGCTCGACCAGCTCAACACGGCAGTCGCCATTTTCGACACCGACGAGAAGCTGCGGTTCTTCAACCAAGCCTTCCAGAAGCTTTGGGGGTTGGACGCCGGCTTCCTGCACAGCGCACCCGACAATGCCTTGCTGCTCGACCGGCTGCGCAGCGAGGGCAAGATCGCCGAACAGCCTGAATGGCGTCGCTGGAAGGAAGGCCTGCTCGGCGCCTATCGCGCCGTCGAATCCCAGGAACATTGGTGGCATCTGCCGGACGGCAAGACCATTCGCGTCGTCGCCAATCCGCAGCCCAAGGGCGGCGTGACCTGGGTGTTCGAGAACCTGACCGAGAAGATGGACCTGGAAAGCCGCTACCAGACAGCCGTGCGGGTTCAGGGCGAGACGCTCGACAATCTTGCCGAAGGCGTGGCGGTGTTCGGACCCGACGGCAGGCTCCGGCTGTCGAATCCTGCCTTTGCCACTCTCTGGGGATTGAGCGGTGAAGCGGCCAAGCCCAGTGTCCACGTGTCGACGATACGCGACCTCTGCGACCGGCAGGCCGCGGACAGCCCCTGGCCCAGCTTCGTTGCCGCCATCACCGGCTTTGACGACGAGCGCCGCGACCGCCACGGACAGACCGAGCTCAACAACGGCAATGTGCTGAGTTACGCCATGATCCCGCTGCCCAACGGGCAGGTGATGATGACCTTCGTCGACGTGACCGACAGCGTCCATGTCGAGCGGGCGCTGAAGGACAAGAACGAGGCGCTGCAAAAATCCGACCAGCTCAAGAACGAATTCGTCCAGCACGTCTCCTATGAACTGCGTTCGCCGCTGACCAACATCATCGGCTTCACCGAACTCCTGTCGCAGCCCACGACCGGTCCGCTGACGCAGAAGCAGCGCGAATATGTCGAGCATGTCAGCTCGTCCTCCGCGGTCCTGCTCACCATCGTCAACGACATACTCGACTTGGCGACGGTGGACGCCGGCATCATGCAGCTCGACATTTCCGAGGTGCAGGTCGATCGCACCATCGCCGCTGCGGCCGAACTGGTGGCCGACCGGCTGGAAGAGCATTCGATCAGTCTCCAGGTGGACGCCATCGCGGCGCCGAAGACGTTTCACGGCGATGAGGTCCGCGTCCGCCAGATCCTCTACAATCTGCTCAGCAACGCCGCCAATTACGCCCCGGAAGCCAGCATCATCCGGCTCACTTGCCGCCATCTGGCGGATGGGGTGGAATTCTCGGTTCATGACGATGGTCCCGGCATGCCGCCGGATGTGCTCGATTCGGTGTTCCGCCGTTTCGA
>NZ_RZPH01000675.1:0-3342 GCF_004022825.1 Mesorhizobium sp. M7A.F.Ca.CA.004.04.2.1 | reverse complement strand
GAGCGCATCAAGACCGGTGAGCAATACGGCCTGATGATGACCAAGGACCACCCGCTGCTGGGCAAGCTGAACGATGCGCTGAGCGCGATGAAGAAGGACGGCACCCTGGCCGCGATCCACAAGAAGTGGTTCGGCAGCGACGCGCCGGCCGACTCTTCGACCATGAAGGAAATGCCGCTGCCGAAGGCCTGAGCTGAAAGCTGCGCTGACATCGTGCCGGCTTTCCAGGCCGGCACGATTCATTTCACGTTTTGGCGCCGGCTTCTGCCGCAGATCACCTCGCCGTCGACGAGGCCAATTGATTTTAACGTGAGCACTCTTCGCTCTGGGGTTCGGGAACGCTCCGATGTCGCTGATCGACACCTTCTTCAACCCCGATGTCATCATGTCCAGCCTGCCGGCGCTGCTGCGCGGCTTCCTGAACACGCTGCTGCTCGGCATTTTGAGCATCGGCATCGGGATCCCCATCGGCCTGGGGATCAGCCTGGTGCGGCTCTATGCGCCGAAGCCGCTGCGCTGGCTCGCGGTCGGCTACACCGACATCTTCCGCGCCCTGCCGGTGCTGGTCGTGCTGATCCTGATCTACTACGCGCTGCCCTTCCTCGGCATACGCCTGTCGTCCTGGGCCTCGGCGGTGACGGCCTTCGCCTTCATCATGTCGGCTTACTCGGCAGAAGTGTTCCGCTCCGGCATCGAAAGCATTCCGCGTGGCCAATTCGAGGCGTCGCAGGCGCTTGGCCTGCCGTTCCTCCTGACTTTGCGCAAAGTGGTGCTGCCCCAAGCGATCCGCGTCGTCATCCCGCCGATGACCAGCAACTGCGTTTCGATGTTCAAGGACACCTCGCTCGCCTCGACCGTGGCGCTGCCGGAACTCTTGAAGGAAGCGACCAACGCGCAGTCGCTTTACGCCAACCCCTCGCCGCTGATCGGCGCAGCCCTTGTCTATCTCATCTTTCTCTGGCCGATGGTCCGCCTCGTCAGCCTGCTTGAAGAGCGCTTCAAGACCGAAAAGAAGCGCTGACCTCGTCAACCGATCCCACCCCGCCCAAGTCCTCCGCAGGAGCCTACCCCGTGAACAAGCATCAAACCGACAATGCGAATGCCACCGCGTTCCCCGTCGACGCCATCCGCGCCATGTTTCCAGCCCTGCAACGGGCCGGCGACTTCATCTTTTTGGACAATGCCGCCGGCGCGCAAATTCCGCAGAGCGTGCTCGACGCGGTGACCAACCATCTGGTTTCGCACAATGTGCAGCGTGGCGGCCGTTATGGCCGCAGCGTCACTGTCGACCAGTCGGTCGCCGATGCGCGGACAAGCGTCGCTCTGCTCATCAACGCCTACAGCCCGGCGGAAATCTGCTTCGGCATGAATGCCACCTCGTTCATCCGCCTGGTCAGCCTCGGCATCGGCCAGATGCTGCAGGAGCGCGACGAGATCGTCATCACCGACATGGACCATGATGCCAACATCGCGACCTGGCTGGCTCTGGAGTCCGCCGGTGCAAAGTTCAAATGGTGGCGCATACGCGAGGACGGCAATCTGCATGTCGACGATCTGCGCCCGCTGGTTTCCGACCGCACCCGCCTCGTCGCCTGCACGGTCACCGCGCATTCGATCGGCTCGATCGTCGATGTCGCCGCGGTGGCCGAGATCGCACATGCGGCCGGCGCCGAAGTGTTCCTCGACTGCGTGCATTACGGACCGCACGGGCTGATCGACGTGCAGGCCTGGGATTGCGACTATCTCGTCTGCTCCGGCTACAAGAATTTCTCGCCGCATATGGGCTTCCTGTGGGGCCGCTTCGAAACGCTGAAGCGGCTGCCGACCTTCCGCGAGGATTTCATCCCCAACGAGCCGCCGTACAAGGTCGAGGCCGGCACCTTCATCTACGAGAACGTCTCGGGGATGGATGCCGCCGTGCAGTATCTGGAACTGATCGGCCGCAATCTGGCGCCGTCCAACAACCGCTCGCGGCGCGACAACATCGTCGCCGGCATGGGCGCCATCCGCGACTATGAGCTGGTGCTGGCGCGTGAGATGCTGGCCGTGCTGAAAGGTTGCGGCGCGACCATCTACGGCGTTGCCGACGAGGCCCGCATCAATGAGCGTGTGCCGACCTTCTGCTTCAACATCGGCACACTGTCGCCGCAGCGGGTCGTCGAGGAAATGGCCGAGATGCAGATCGGCATCCGCGACGGCCACATGTACGCGCCGCGACTGATGAAGCGTCTCAACCTCTCAATGGACAGCGGCGCAATCCGCGCCTCGCTTGTCCACTACAACACGGTCGAGGAGATTCACCGTTTCGGCGAGGCACTGCGCGCCATCATCGCCAAATTGTCCTGAGCGGCGGCCTCTCCAGCGTCGTCATCCACGGGCGGAACAAGGAGCGTAGCGACGCAGTGCAGACCCGAGGATCCATGCCGTGCCACGGTGCAGAATTCTGCTCCGCTGCACCCTTCGGCTGAGGTAACGGCATGGATCCTAGGGTCTGCGCGACGCTTCGCCCTAGGATGACGAAGAGACGTTAAGCCGCCTTCTTCTTCGCCAGTCTTGCCTTGATCGAGGCTACGTCGGCACGCGGGGTCGCGGCGAACAGCGTCCTGGTGTAGCTGTGCTTGGGGTCGGCGAAGACCTCGTCGCGCGAGCCGTATTCGACCGCCTCGCCGAAATACATCACCATCACATCGTCGGCGATGTAGCGCACCACGGACAGATCGTGGCTGATGAAGACATAGGTCAGCTGGAACTCGTCCTGCAGGTCGGCGAGCAGGTTGAGCACCTGTGCCTGCACGGAAAGATCGAGCGCCGAGACCGGCTCGTCCAGCACCAGCAGGCTTGGGTTGAGCATCAGCGCGCGGGCAATGGCAATGCGCTGGCGCTGGCCGCCCGAGAACATGTGCGGGTAGCGGTTGTAGTGCTCGTGACCGAGGCCGACCTTCTTCAGCATCTTCATCGCAAGGTCGCGCCGCTCGGCCGCCGGCTTGTCGGTGTTGATCAGCAGAGGCTCGCCCAGCACGTCGCCGATCTTCTGGCGCGGATTGAGCGATCCATAGGGGTTCTGGAAGACGATCTGGACCTTGCGGCGCATCTCTTTGGTCAATCCGCCCTTGGCGATGTCGACCTTGTTGCCGTCGATGAACAGGTCGCCTGACGTCGCCGGATCGATCAGCGTGATGATGCGGGCGAGCGTCGACTTGCCGCAGCCGCTTTCGCCGACGATGGCCAGCGTCTTGCCCTTGTCTACCTTGAAGGACACGCCCTTGACCGCGTGCACGGTGCGCGGCCCGGTGAACAGGCCACCACCGATATGGTAGTCGCGGACGATGTTCTTGCCTTCGA
>NZ_RZPH01000674.1:0-3361 GCF_004022825.1 Mesorhizobium sp. M7A.F.Ca.CA.004.04.2.1 | reverse complement strand
ATCGGACCGCGCGGCGGCGAAAAGCAGCGCTTCCATCTTCGGTCCGAACGGTTCGGCCGCGCCCGAAAGCAGCACATGCCTGACGGCTTCGGCGCCCGGCGAGCCGCCAGGTTCGCGGGTAAGCAGCACATCGTATTTCTTGGCGCGCATCTTCCTGGCCAGCCGCTCGATCTGCGTCGACTTGCCTGCCCCCTCGCCGCCTTCGAAGGTGATGAAAAAACCGCGTGCCAACCGAGAGGCCTTCTTGTCCATGGCTGAATGGGATTGTAGCGCTCTAGATAGTCCGCGTTCGGCCAAACGTCCATGCCGTCATTTTTTGCTTTCATGCACGTCGTTCGCCAAAACCATGGTCAGATTTGAGCGACGTGCCTTAGCGCAGCCAGCCGACCGCCAGTTCCTTGACTGCATCGAGGGCGCGCTGCGGCAGCGTGCCGACGCCGATCGATTCGGCGGCGAAAAGCGGCGTCTCCTGGCTCAGCGTATCGCCGATCCAGACGCGCAGCGCGCCCACCGGCTGCCCCTCCTCCACCGGTGCTGCAATCGGGCCGTCATAGACGATCCTGGCCGTCAGCTTGTCGCGATTGGTGATCGGCAGGAAGATGTCGATCGGACCCTTGGCCTTCAGCATCACCCCGGGCTTGGCGCCGCCAAAAACCTGGGCTTCTCCAACCACCTCGTCCCTGGCGAAGATTTCGGTCTTCTCGAACGAGCGGACACCCCAGTCGAGCAGCTTTCGCGCCTCTTCGGCACGCTCCTTGTCCGAGGCCAGCCCGCTCATCGCCGCGATCACCCGTGTGCCGTTGTGACTGACCGTACCGACGATGCCGAAGCCGGCTGCCTCGCTCGCACCGACCGCCAGGCCGTCGGCGCCGATGTCCATCGCCAGCAGCGGATTGCGGTTCCTCTGCGAGATCTTGTTCCAGGTAAAATCCTTCTGGCCGTAGTAGCGGTAGAAATCCGGATAATCACGCCACAGGTGCAGGGCGAGCTGCGCCAGCTCGCGCACGGTCGTCTGTTGGCCATCCGCCGGCAGGCCGGTCGAATTGACGAAAGTCGACGTCTTGAGGCCGATCTGGCGGGCCCGTTCGGTCATCTGCGCGGCAAAATTGTCCTCGGATCCCGACATGCCTTCGGCGATGATGATGCAGCCGTCATTGGCCGCCTGCACGGTCACGCCCTGAATCAGGTCTTCGAGCCGGATCGACGACTTGAGCTTGGCGAACATCGTCGATGTCCCCGAAGGCGCGCCACCCTTGCGCCAGGCGTTTTCGCTGACGACGAACGTATCGTCGAGCTTCAGGCGACCAGACTTGATGGCGTTGAAAACCACTTCCATGGTCATCAGTTTGGCCATTGAGGCCGGCGGTATCGGCTTGTCGGCATCCTTGGAAAACAGCACCGTCCCGGTCTCGGCGTCGATCATGAAGGCCTGTGCGGCCTTGGTCTCGAACAGCTGCGCGCCGGCCGGAGCCTGGAAAAACAGCAGCAGGCCAAAAACCAGAAGCCCGGCGAGCGGGAGCAAGCGAAATTGCATGATGTTCGACCCGTTGGCCGGCACCGCCGGCAAGCCCGCAAAAAGTATCGGGCTTTTTGCACGGCGGATCAACCGCGTAGCCGAAATCCAGCCTGGCTTGTACTCAGTTGCGCACAGCCAGCGCATCGGGAGCGCCATGCGACCAGGCAGCCTGCAACATCTCGTCCAGATTGCGGTGGCCATCGGGATAGAGATTGACCGAATACCAATCCTCGCCGTCGAGTTCCGAACGCTGGATCTCGATCTTGCCGAAGGCGGCAAGCTGAGCGGCAATACGCTTGGCTTCTCCGGCATCCTCGAACGAACCGGCAGCGACGTAGTCGGTGGACGGACCGGCCGGTGGCGGCTGCCGCTTCCACGATTGAAGCACGTCGGCCGGCGACATCCCGTCGCCACCCATCGCGGCGAAGGCACTTGAGGCGCGTTCGACCCGCTCGTCGGCATAGGACAGCGAGGCCATGGCAAACGGTGATTGCGGCGGCAGATTGATCTGCGGGCGTTCCGGCCCGATCGGGCCGAAATCCGGAAGCGCCAGATCGCCATACGCCGACGACTGCGCCGACATGACCGGCTGGACAGAACCGGAATCGGTCAACTGGCCCGGAAACGGCACGGCCGCGCTGCCCGCAGGCAGGCTTGGCGACGGCCCGTTCATGGCGACCATGACGCCGGTCGGCAGTCCGTCCGACGGGTCGGGCACCCTGTTGCCGGGATGGTAGGAAGCCATCAGATATTGGTCGTCATCGCCGTCAAGCGGCGCGCGGCCGACATATTCGACCTTCACCTGAGCGGTGCCGGTGTTGACATAGTCAAGCATCTGGGCAGCGCGCTCCGACACATCGATGATGCGGCCTTCGTGATATGGGCCGCGATCGTTGACGCGAACGATGACCGAACTGCCGGTCTTGAGATTGGTGACACGGGCATAGCTTGGCAGCGGCATGGTCGGGTGCGCTGCGGTCAGGTGGGTCATGTCGTAGACTTCGCCATTGGCGGTAAGCCGGCCATGGAAGGCATCGCCATACCAGGAGGCCAGGCCGACCTTGGCGTAGCGCTTGTCTTCCTTCGGGTAATACCACTTGCCGCGGACCTGATAGGGTTTGCCGAGCTGATCCCTGCCGCCGCCACGTTGGATGCGCCCATTCTGGGAGATCACACGCGGGCTTGCCTTCACGCCATATTCGGATTCGGCGAAATATTCCTTGGAGCGGGTCTTCTTGTAGACCATCGCTTTCGGCTCGGGCTGCGACGCACAAGCCGCCAGCAAGGCGGCCGACATGGCGAACAACGCGACTGTAGCAGCGCGACGAAGACGCGGTTGCGTCACAGCCTGCATTTTCCTGATGTCCCCTTCAGTCTTGCCTAGACGTCGTATCCAACCGTCGAAGAAGCCGAAACACTCACCCGACCAATACCAGCGACGCCTTCGAACCCCGATCCTTTGTGCGCAGGAATTGCTTATCACGGTATTAACCGATTGTGGCCGCAACCGGGCAAGATTGTGGCGTCTCCACCGCAAGAGCCCTCTGAAAAGTAACGATTTTCGCGCTTCCACGCGAGAGATGTGATGCCCTCTGCCACAGAGAGCCTGGCTTCGCTCCTGCCGGCCATACCTGCCCGTTGACAGGCTTTGTCGGGCAGCGGACCGATAGTCCGGAACAAAGAAATGCGCCGCTAGTTTCATCCGCAGGGCACTCGAACAGAAGGATGAGCATGATGAAAATGGCTTCATTGACAATCGCGATCGCAATGTCACTTTCTGCCGGGTCTGCGATCGCCGCATGCCCGGACAAGTCGGCTTCCAATGCCGGGACGGATGCCGAGCAG
>NZ_RZPH01000673.1:0-3372 GCF_004022825.1 Mesorhizobium sp. M7A.F.Ca.CA.004.04.2.1 | reverse complement strand
GACAGGTGGAAATATGCGGCACGCGGGCGCATACGTTGAAGAAGGGCGACCCATTATTTGCGATGCTTGGTCATGACCGGGGCGGCAATGCCGAATTTGTCGTGGTCAAGGCGACGGAGGCGGCTGCGAAACCGGATCGTCTAAGCCATGTCGAAGCCGCGGCGGTGCCGCTTGCCGGCATCACTGCATGGCAGGGCCTGTTCGACCATGGCGGCCTCAAATCCGGGCAACGGGTTCTCATCCATGGCGGCGCCGGCGGCGTCGGTCATCTGGCGATCCAGTTCGCCAAGGCCGCGGGCGCGTTCGTCGCGACAACCGTTTCCGCCGAGGACGTGGTTTTCGTCCGTGAGCTCGGCGCCGATCAGACGGTCGACTACAAGAACCAGGGTTTCGAAGAGGTCGTCGATGCGGTCGACCTGGTGTTCGACCTTGTCGCGGGCGACACGCAGGACCGCTCCTGGGATGTGCTCAAGCCAGGCGGAACACTCGTTTCCACTCTTTCCGAACCGTCGCAGGAAAAGGCAAATTTGCGCCGGGCGCGTGGCGTCTCCTATCTGGCCGAACCGAATGCGGCGCATCTTGCCGAGATCGGCCGCCTCATCGAGGCCGGCAAGGTCACCCCCTTCGTGCAAGCCACGTACCCTCTTGGAGAGGTCGCCAAAGCGGAAGAACGGCTGGAAAATGAGCATGTGCGTGGCAAGATCGTGCTTGAGGTTTCCGCCTAGCGAGTTGGTGCTTCTGCCGTCCCTCTCGAACGGGTTATCCGATCCGCGCGTCGCCGTCGCTGTCCGGCACGTTCGGAAACAACACCTTCAGCTTGTGTTCCGCGCTTGCCCAACTGCGCGTGTGATGTTGCCAGAGGCACCAATTGCTCACCGCAAAGGCTAGAATGCCGACAGTCACGGCGAGACTGACTGTCGAGCCAATGACAACCTTGAGCATCACCCCGGCAAAGACACCGGCGATGGCACCGTTGACGACATTCACCATCCCTGCGGTTCCGGCGAACGCTTGCCAGGGCCTTGGCTTGAGGCCGACATCGGCCAGCAGAGCCGTTTGGTTGTCATGAGTGGAGTGAACCAGGTAGCGCGCCATCGAGGGAGTAAGCTCGGTGTAGTAGTGCCTGATGCGCGCCATGCCACGGGCGTGGACCATGTCTTCGATGGCCACCTGCACAGCCCTGACGAATGTCACCAGCCCGATGAAGTAGAGGCATGGCAACAGGATCAGGCTGAACAGCATGAAAGGAAGCCCCATCCTTGTCACCTGGGCGACGAAGGCAAGGGCGATCGTGGCGCTGGATACCGAAGTCAGGAACAAATTTGCGCGCTGATTCGCCTCCTGAATCGTCGCCGCTCTGGCGGTCCCGAGCACCAAATGCTCCGTGGTCATCATCTGCAGGAGTTGCTGCCGGTTCTCGCCTTCATCGGTTTTTGTCTTCCTTGCAGGCATCGCAAAAAACCTGTTGCGGGACGCGCTCCCCCACCCAACCAACTCCTCAAAGCCGCCCACCCAAGGAACGAACTGCTTCCGAAGGGGTTCCAGCGCAACCAAGAGCCGTTCCGTGATCCCGGAGCAGAGCCGGATCACCGACCGAGCCAATTTTGCCGACAGATAGCGAAACGATTGTCCCCGAGCATCGTTTCGAAACCAGACATGAATTTGATGAGGAGGCGATGATGAGCGCTACCGGTTTGGATGTTTTTGACAGGACGCTGCAGACGACCAACATCTGGCTCGACGAGATCATGGAGGTCCGGATCGGCGGATTGCATGGCACATATTGGGCGCGGTCTTGCGGACCGTAAGGGACAGGCTGCAGATCGGGCTTGCGGCCAAACTTGGGGCGGAACTGCCGCTCCTGGTACGCGGCGCTTATTACGACCACTACCGGCCCGCAGCCGAGCCGGACAAAACGCGCTCCCTTGAAAACTTCTCGCAGCACATCGGCGAGGAATTGAAATCGATCCGCCCCGTCGATCCCGAGGAGGCGGCACGCTCGGTGTTCCGAGTTCTTGCACGGCATATTGATCTTGGCCAATCGGCCAAGGTGCGCGATGCCCTGCCGAAAGAAATCCAGGCGCTTTGGCCCGAAAGTCTCGGCGTCAAATAGCGACGCTCCCCAGGCAGCCGTGCCGAGGCTGGCGCCCCGAGGGCGTCAGTCTCGCAAACGGTTGGCGGCATGATCCTGGTGCTGCTCGGTCGCGATCTGCCTGGAGTCCAAACCGCGTTCTTTGGAATGCTGCGCCTTGTCGCGATTGGACAGAACCTGGTTTTCTTCGAGCTTGTCCTTTGGCGTTACGGTCATGGCGCCTGTGCCAGAACCCTTTCCCTGTGAACCTGCTCCGATGTGTTTCTTGCTCCCGCGTGCCATGGGCTGCCTCCAATCTATGACAAATGTTCCAGGATCGGTGCTCATCTAGTCGTCAGGACGATTTTTGTGATGGACGCTTTCCTGATTTTTGCCGCGAAGGATGTTGCGGTCGTCCGGATCGACGAGGTTAGGTGTGTCGGTTCTCATGTCCGATCCTTTGCGCAGCGCTTCGCGTTCCGCCGCTGATCGTTTCAGATCCGCCTCTGAATCGAAATCCTTGCCGGCATTCTTTGTGTTTTCCCGCTCTTCAATGATGCGAATTTGTTGGTCATGGGTTTTGCGTCCAGTCATCGCTTCCTCCGGTGTGTTCGTGTTGGCGCTCGAAAGTCATCGGCCGCCTCTAAGGTCGGGTCACGGCGCTTGCCTGTCCGAGCCGGCTCTCGTGCTGATAATGGCAAGGTGACGGGATCGTTCCGAAGGCGTTGAATAAGCTTTTCGCCAGATGGCTCGGTTCACCGAGGCGCTCACGTTGACCGAGGCCGCCGCCCCGCCTTCTGAACCAGTACGTCCTTTGAACGTTTCGGCGACCGCCGGACTGGTGCCGGACGCCTTTCCGTCGCGCTCCAGTTCAGCGCAGGAAATCGACCACAGCCTGGATGAACTCTGCCGGATATTCGATGTTCGACAGATGGACCGCGGGCAGCACTATAAGCTTCGCGCCGGGCACCGCCGCGGCAATCATCTCACCGTGGCTGGCTGCTGTCACCGTGTCGTGCCGACCGGCGATCACCAGCGTCGGCCGCGGTATCAGTGCTACGGTGCGGCGAAGATCGGCGTCGCGAACCGCTGCGAACAGACCCGCCAGACCTTGCCGGTCGATAGCCAGCAGCATGGTGCGAAACTCTTCGACCACCGGCTCGTTGGCGGCAACCATCGACGTGGGGAACCAGTTGCTCAGGAACGTCTCGGCGGTTTCCGACATGTCCGGTGCCTGCCGCACCGCGGCAATCCGCTCGTCGAAATAGCTTGCCGGCGAGAGATGGGACGAGGTGTTGCTC
>NZ_RZPH01000672.1:0-3372 GCF_004022825.1 Mesorhizobium sp. M7A.F.Ca.CA.004.04.2.1 | reverse complement strand
GTCGTAAAGCGGGATGAACATGCCCCAGGCCCTCTTCCGCTTTCGACAATCAGCGGTTCTTGCCGGGAACCCATAGCACGTCGGCGTTTCCGTTGTCATTGACCGCCCGGGCGGCGACAAACAGGAAATCCGAGACCCGGTTGATGTATTTCAGACCGTCGCGGTTGACGTGCTCGTCCGGATCCTGGGCAAGGGCCACGATCAGCCTTTCGGCCCGCCGCGCCACGGTGCGGGCAAGGTGAAGTGCCGCCGCTGCCGGCGTGCCGCCATTGAGCACGAAGGATTTGAGCGGCTGAAGCTCCTTGTTGAGAAGGTCGATGTCCTTTTCGACCCGGTCGGTCTGCACGGCGACGATCCGAAGCGGCTCATAGCCGAGCGGCTTGCCGTCGTCGGGCACGGCGAGATCGGCGCCGAGGTCGAACAGATCGTTCTGGATGCGGGAAAGCATGGCGTCGATCGCGGGATGGATCGCGGCCGTGTGGACCCGGGCGATGCCGATGCAGGCATTGGCTTCGTCGACCGTGCCGTAGGCGTCTACCCGCAGGTCGGATTTCAGCCGCCTCTCGCCGGTGCCGAGACCCGTGGTGCCATCATCGCCGGTGCGGGTGTAGATCTTGTTGAGCTTGACCATTTCGCCTCCCCGCCGACATCCCTCACTTGCGGGTGAAATACACCGCAAGCAGGATCAGCACCAGCGCCACGGCCTGCAGCATGACGCGCGCCTGCATCAGCTTGTTCGATGTGACGCCGGAGCCGCCGCGCATCATATTGATGAGGCCACGAACAAGCACGACCGCAACGGCGACCATGACCAGAATGGCGAGAATGTTGAAGACGGTTGCCATTGTTTCGTTCCAGTTGTTTTGGCGTTCAGGCGCGTTTGGCCATCAGGCGGTAAAGCATCGATGCAGGCAGGATGCGTTTGAGCACCGCACCGATCCTGGCCGGCACTGTTACCACATAGTGCGGGCGTGGGCGCCGCGACAGAAGTGCATGGCGCAGCGCCGCATGAACGACTTCCGGCCCTGGCTTCAAGGCCGATTGGCTGCCGCCGGTCCGCAGCCGCTCGAGTTGCGCCGCATAGTCCACGCGGTGCACGGAATTCTCGTGGTCGATGTTGCTGAGAAACCAAATGAGGCCATTGCTGGCGATCTTCGACTTCACCGGCCCCGGCTCGATCAGCGAAACGTGGACGCCGCTGCCGGCCAGTTCCTGGCGCTGGCAGAGCATCAAGGCCTCCAGTGCATGCTTCGACGCGGAATAGGCGCCGCGAAAGCGCACCGGCACGAGGCCAAGGATCGACGAACAGTGGACGATGCGGCCGTCACCCTGGCGGCGCATCACCGGCACCAGCCGGCGGGTCAAATCATGCCAGCCGAAGAAATTCGCCTCGAACTGCTGCTTGAGCGCCGCAACGGGCAGATCCTCGACGGCGCCCGGCTGCGCATAGGCGCCGTTGTTGAAAAGGGCGTCGAGCCGGCCGCCGGTGCGGTCGAGCACCGCCGCCACCAGCGAGGCGATGGAGTCCGGCTCGCAATAATCGAGATAGAAGGCCTCGATGCCATCGGCTTCGAGCGCGGCGATGTCCTGCGGCTTGCGCGCCGTTGCGAACACCCGCCAGCCTTCTGCCTTCAACGCGCGGGCGCAGTACGCGCCTATTCCCGAAGACGCACCGGTGATGATAATCGAGCGCAACTTTCGCGCCGGACTGTTCGTGGTTTCGCCAAGGGTTGCCATTTGCCGCAATCCCTTCCCATATTCCCGGCGTGGAGACAATTGGAGGGCGCGGTTCTTGTTGCGGAAGATCGTAGCCCTCAAGCGGGTCCTCTACGACGCGCTCGGCCATTTCAACACCGATGACGGCTGGGCGATGGCCAGCCATCTGGCGATCACATCGCTGATGGCACTGTTCCCGTTCCTGATCTTCGCGACGACGCTGGCGAGCTTCCTGGGCGCGCAGGCGTTCTCCGACACCGCCGTGCATCTGGTCTTCGACACCTGGCCCGAACAGATCGCCAAGCCGATCGCGCGCGAAGTGCTCAATGTGCTGACCGTCCGGCGCACCGACCTTTTGACCTATGGTGTGGTGCTTGCTGCCTATTTTGCGTCGAACGGCATCGAGGCGCTGCGCACGTCGCTCAACCGCGCCTATCGCGTTTCGGAAACGCGCGGCATCATCTACCGCCGGGTGCAGAGCATCATCTTCGTTCTCATCGCCACGGCCGGTTTCCTGGCGATCAGCGTGCTCCTGGTGTTCGCGCCGCTGCTGGCGCGGATCGCCGAAGCCCATATCGACTGGATCAAGCCCTATATGGGCACCATCACGCTGTGGCGTTACGTCATCGCTTCGGCGGTCATTGTCGGCGGATTGTTTGCCGTGCATTTCTGGCTGCCGGCGGGCAAGCGCCGCTTCGTCTCGCTGGTGCCGGGCATCGTCTTCACGCTGGCGGCATGGCTTATCGGTTCGACCATCTTCGCCACCTATCTCGACCACTTCTCGTCCTATGTGACGACCTATGCCGGCCTGGCCTCGATCATGATCGCCGTGGTCTTCCTCTACATGGTCTCGGCGATCTTCATCCTTGGCGGCGAGCTCAATGCTGCGATCAGCCGCTATCTGGAGGCACGTGCGCGGGTGGGATGACAGGTAGAATTGAGGAATTGAAGAACTGAAGGATTGGAGAAAAAGCGGGCCATATCCGGCGCTGTCTGTGCTTCTTCCTCAATTCCTCAATTCCTCAATTCCTCAATTCCTCAATTCCTCAATTCCTCAATTCCTCAATTCCTCAATTCCTCAATTCCACAGTTCTTCCCTTCGTCTGCCGCGCCGTTGCCAGGCCAACGCCGAATGTGGTGATCGCCATGCCCACGATCTGCAGGGCGTTGAGCTGCTCGTCGAACAGGGCCCATGCGATGACCGCCGTCACCGCCGGCACCAGGTAGAACAGCGACGCCACCTTCGACATCTCGCCGTCGCGGATCATCACCATCAGCAGGAAAATGGCGCCGAGCGACAGCACCAGCACCAGCCAGGCCATGGCGAAGATCAGCTCGCCATTGATGACGACGGTGTGGGTTTCGAAAGCGAGCGAGGCAAGGAGCATCAGCGAACCACCGCCGACATATTGCCACATGGTCGCCGCGACGAGGTCGCCGCCGGAGGCGAAGCGCTTCTGCCAGATGGTGCCGGCGCTCATGCCGAGCACCGAGACCAGTGAGGCGGTCAATGTCGCCGCGGTCACGCCGCCGCCCAGCGCGCCGAGCTTCGGCCACAGCACGATGACGATACCGATGAGGCCGATGCCAAGGCCAAGCCAGTGGCGCGGCAGGATCGCCTCGCCGAGAAACTTACCGGCAAGCACCGCCGTGATC
>NZ_RZPH01000671.1:0-3377 GCF_004022825.1 Mesorhizobium sp. M7A.F.Ca.CA.004.04.2.1 | reverse complement strand
GAGATAGGCGATCTTTTCCTGGCGTTGCAGGTCGAGCAAAAGCTCGAGGATCTCTCCGCGCACGGAGACGTCGAGCGCCGACACCGCCTCGTCGAGCACGATCAGCGACGGCTTTGTGGCGATGGCGCGCGCAATGGCGACGCGCTGCCGCTGGCCGCCGGAGATTTCGTGGATGGCGCGTGGGGCGAGATCAGCCGTCAGCCCGACGCGCTCCAGCAAGGCGGCGATGCGGCGCGGCCGCTCGGCGGGGGAGGCGATGCCATGGATGCGCAAGGGATCGTCGAGCACACGCGCCACCGTGGCGCGCGGGTTGAAGGCGGCCAATGGATCCTGGAACACCATTTGCAGGCGTGCGCGGCGTGCACGCAGCTTGGCGCCGCTCAAGGCCAGGAAATCACTGCCCTCGAAGTCGATGCGCCCGGCGTCCGGCTCGATCAATCGCAGCACCAACCGCGCGATCGTCGACTTGCCGCTGCCGGAAGGTCCCGCCAACGCCAGCGTCTCACCGGGGTCGATGTGAAAGGAGACATCGTCGACGGCAGCGATAGTCTTGTCGCCGCGACGGTAGCGCTTGGTCAGGTTGGACACCGCCAGCAGGCTCATGCGTGGAGCCCGGCTCGGTCCAGCAACGGCCTGGTGTCGAGGCCTATATGGGCGTCGAGCAATGCACGCGTATAGGGCTGGGCCGGGGCGCCGACAATCTGCGCCGTCATGCCAAGCTCGACCAACTGGCCATGACGGAAAACGGCGATGCGGTCGGCAAGATCGGCCGCCAGCGCGATGTCATGGCTGATGAACAGCAGCGTCATGCCGTCCTCGGTCACCAGGCGTCGGATCAAGGCGACGATCTCGGCCTGTACGATGGTATCGAGCGCGCTGGTCGCTTCGTCGGCGATCAGCAATTTCGGACCGGCCGCAATGGCTGCGGCGATCGCCACACGCTGCTTCTGGCCGCCGGAAAGCTGATGCGGGAAGGCGCGCAAGGCTGAGTCCGGGTCCGGCAGGCGGACGCGCTCCAGCAGGCTTTTGGCCTTGGCATAGGACTGGGACCAGGTGAGGCCGAGATGCGTGCGCGCTACTTCGGCGATTTGCTTGCCGATGGTCATGACAGGATCGAGGCTGGCGGAGGGGTCCTGGAAGACGAAGCCGATGTCGCGGCCGAGGCGGGGGATGTAGCTCTGTTTGAGGGAAGACTTTCGGACTTTGCGCCTTACGAGGCCCCCCTCTGTCCTGCCGGACATCTCCCCCTCAAGAGGGGAGATTACGCCCTTGTCTCCACTTTCGCCCATCGCCAGAGATGCAGAAAGAGGGCCTGCGGGGGAACTGCCAATCTCCCCCCTTGAGGGGGAGATGTCCGGCAGGACAGAGGGGGGCGCCTTGGCGCCCAACGGCGGATGTAAGAACCAATCGATCCGCCCATCAACCTTGGCGGACGCAGGCAACAGCCCGGCAATCGCCAGTGCCAGCGTGCTTTTGCCTGAACCGCTTTCGCCGATGATGGCGAGGCGTTCGCCATTGGCAATATCGAGGCCTACACTCCTCAGCGCTGCCACCTCATTGCCGTCACGCCGGTAGGTCACCGTCAGGTCGCGGATCGAAGCGAGCGTGGTCACGACAGGTCTCTCCTGACCGCTGTCGTCTCGACAATGCCTTCGCCGGCGAGATAGACGCCGAGCACGGTCAGCACCAGCGCTATGCCCGGGACAATCGACAGGAAGGGCGCGGTACGCAGGACAGCGCGGCCTTCGGCGATCATTCCGCCCCAGGTGACCCGGTTGGGGTCGCCCAGGCCGAGGAACGACAACGCCGCTTCGGTGAGGATCGCGGCGGCGACGATCACCGACGACATCGCCAGCACCGGCGGCAGGGCATTGGGCAGCACCTCGCGAAAGGCGATCGCCAGCGGGTGCATGCCGATGACCCTGGCCCCGGCGACATAATCGCGTTCGCGAATGGAGAGGACTTCCGCGCGGGCGACCCGGGCTGGTCCGGTCCAGGTGCCGAGCGCGATGGCAATCACGACGACGCCGAGCGACGGTCCGACGACGCTGACGAAGGCCAGTGCCAGCAGGAAGCTCGGCACGGTCTGGAAGGCGTCGGTGATGCGCATCAGCACCTCGTCGACGAGGCCGCCGGCAAAGCCGGCCAACGTGCCGACCACGGCGCCGACGACAAGTGCGGCGGCCGCGGCCGCGAGCCCGACAGCCAGCGATGTGCGGGCGCCATGAAAAAGCTCGGCCAGCACGTCGCGGCCAAGCCGGTCGGTGCCGAGCGGCAGCGACCAGTCCTGGAACGGCGGCAGCAGCGCCGGGCCGGCGATGGCCTGCGGGTCGCCGGGGAACAGCAGCGGCGCCGACAGCGCCATAGCGATCAGCGCCGCCAGGAGCATGGCGCCGGCGACCGCCTCGGGCGTGCGCAGAAAGCGGCGGAGCGGGCTCATGCGCCGGCCTCGCTGGCGCCTACGCGCGGATCGAGGAAGGCGTAGGCGATGTCGACGAGCAAATTGATGACAAGGACCAGGACTGCGCTGGTGAGGATAATGCCGAGCAGAAGCGGCGTGTCGCGGGAGGCGACCGCCTCCTGCGCCAGCCGGCCGAGGCCGGGCACGGAAAAAACGCTCTCGATGACGACGCTGCCGCCGAGCATCTGCGCCGACTGCAGGCCGAGCATGGTGATCAGCGGCAGCAGTGCATTGCGGGCGACGTGGGCGAGCACGATGCGGCGGCGTGACAATCCTTTGGCGCGTGCGGCCAGGACGAAATCCTGCCGCCAGACCTCGGCCATGCCGGCGCGCATCATGCGCAGATAGAGCGCCAGGTAGATGAAGCCGAGGGCGGAAACGGGCAGGGCGAGATGGACGGCGATGTCGGCGGCGCGGTCAAGACCGGTCTTGTCAGAGGCCAGGGTTTCGATGCCGCCGATCGGCAGCCAGCGCAGGTCGACGGCAAAGACGACGATCAGCACCAGGCCGAGCCAGAAACCCGGCACTGCATAGAGCGCTAGCGAGCCGATCGACAGGAAGCGGTCGCGGAAGCTGCCCGGCTGTGCGCCGGCGTAGATGCCGAGTGCCGAGCCGAGCCCGAAGGAGAGCGCGGTGGCGCTGACCATCAACAGCAGCGTGTTGGGCAGGCGTTCGAGGATGACGTCGCGGATCGGCCTGGAGAAGGTCACCGACTGGCCGAGATCGAGATGCAACAGCGCCCAGAGGTAATTGGCGAGCCGCGTCAGCTCCGACTGGTCGAGGCCCCAGCGATGTCGCAACAATTCGATCATGCCGGCGTCGCCACCGGTCGAGACGATATAGGCATCGACCGCATCGCCGGGGGCAGCTTCGAGCAGCAGGAAGGTGCCGACGACGACGATCAGCAGCACGAAGA
>NZ_RZPH01000670.1:0-3388 GCF_004022825.1 Mesorhizobium sp. M7A.F.Ca.CA.004.04.2.1 | reverse complement strand
TTCGCCCGATCATCAATGTCTCCGGCACGATGACCGCGCTCGGCGCGTCGATCATCGTCCCCGAAGCGATCAGCGCCATGGCGGAAATGGCCTCGCAATGGGTGGAAATGGATGACCTGCAACGTGCCGCAAGCACGATTGTCGCGCGCCTGACCGGCGGCGAGGCCGGTTTCATCACTGCCTGCTGCGCCAGCGGCATCACCATGGCGATCGCAGGTGCTATGACGGGGACCAATCTGCTCGCCATCGAGCGGCTGCCTGATAACACGGAGGGCCTCAAGTCGGAGGTCATCGTCCAGCTCGGGCACATCGTCAACTATGGTGCGCCGATCGACCAGTCGGTCCGGCTGGCGGGCGCCAGGGTCGTGCCGGCCGGCACGGTCAGCGTGACGCAGGACTATCATGTGCGCGACGCGATCAACGACCGCACGGCGGCGGGCCTCTACGTCGTTGCGCACCACACCGTGCAGTATGGCATGCTGTCCCTGGAGGAATTCTGCGAGATCTGCCACGCCAGGGGCATCCCTGTGATCGTGGATGCGGCTTCAGAGTATGATCTGCGCGGCTTCCTCGCGCGCGGCGCCGACATTGTCATCTACAGCGGCCACAAATTCCTGAGTGGGCCGACCAGCGGCATCGTCACCGGGCGCAAGGATCTGGTTCGCACCGCCTATCTCCAGAACCGCGGCGTCGCCCGCGCCATGAAGGTCGGCAAGGAGAGCATCGCCGGCACCATGGCCGCACTGGAAGCCTGGGAAAAGCGCGACCATGCCGGCATCCGCCGCCGCGAAGACGCCGCGCTCAACCTGTGGAAGGAGACGTTGCAGGGCCTGCCGGGCATTGTCGCGCAGATCATTCCCGATCCGACCGCCAACCCTCTCGATCGGCTTCAGATTTTTGTACTGCCCGAAAGCCGGTTCACGGCGGCCGGCCTCACCTCGGCATTGGCGACGGGCTCGCCACCGATCATCGTGCGCAACCATGAGGTGGAGCGCGGCCATTTCTTCCTCGACCCCTGCAATCTTCATCCCGGCGAGGCCGAGATCGTCGCCGAACGGCTGCGCGCCATATTGACCGCCAAGGACCGCCCGGCCGATGCGATGAAACTCGCCCGCAAGGATTCGTCCGGCGTCTTACGCTGGCCAGATTGAACACCCGGCGAATCGCTTGCTGAAATGCGCCGACCGTAACCAGCACGCGCCATCATGCGCCTATTGGCCTGACGGGCTCTCCAGGGCACCGGCCGGGAAACTGCCGGCTCCCTTTGCGCGCCTTGGCGGGTCCAGCCTGGTGGCCGCTTCGTAGCCTCTCAAAACAATAACTTTACAAATATCTTTATTTATGTGAAGTCATGACGATTGAAGGATCGATCATGACAGCCACTCGTTTCGCCACGCGCCTGAATTCCTTTGCCTCGCGACCGCACGCCGAGTGGCCCGATCTTACCGGCAAGCCGTCGCTGCTGCAGATGGCGGCGCGCGCCGCCAAGGTCGAGGGGCTTACCGATCTGGATCTCAACTTTCCTGACCATGTCAGGGAAAAGCCCACGGAAATTGCTCTGAAACTGGGCGATCTTGGGCTCTCCATCAATGGCTTTGCCATGCGCTACTACTCCAACCCCGCCTTCAAGCTCGGCGCTTTCACCAATCCGGATCCGGCGGTGCGTCGCGAGGCCATCGACCTGACCAAGGCCGGCATCGATGCCGTGCGTGAGGCCGGCGCCAGCCTGATGACGCTGTGGCTCGGCCAGGATGGCTTCGACTACGCCTTCCAGGCCGACTATTCGACGCTTTGGCAACACGAAATTGATGGGATTCGTGAAGTTGCGGCACATGATCCCGACTGTCAGATCAGCCTTGAATACAAACCGAACGAACCACGCTCCTACAGCCTGATGCCGGATGCGGCGACGACCTTGCTGGCGATCCGCGATGTCGGCCTGCCTAATCTCGGCGTCACGCTCGATTTCGCTCATGTGCTCTACGCCGACGAACAACCGGCCTTTGCCGCGGCCCTGGTGGCGCGTCACAGCAAGCTGCTCGGCGTGCACCTGAACGACGGCTACGCCAAGCGCGACGACGGCCTGATGGTCGGCGCGGTGCACACGCTGCAGACCATCGAGATGCTCAGGCAGATTCGCCGCGACGGTTACGCCGGCGCCATCTATTTCGACACGTTCCCCGATATGACAGGGCTCGATCCGGTGCGCGAGTGCGAAGTCAACATCGCCACCGTCAATCGCATGCTGCGCGTCGTCGACCGGCTGGAGCAGGACAATCGCCTGTCCGCCGCCATGGACAGCCAGGACGCGGTGACGTCGCAGGCCATCATCCAGGAAATCATGCTCGGGCCGGATAGCTGAGGCATCCGCGCCATCGCCGTTTTTCAACCAGGGAGGAATACAATGAAACTTCTGCTTGCCACCGCTACCGCCGCATTGATGGCGCTCTCGATCGGCTCTGCCTTTTCCGCCGACCTCGCGCCGCTCAATTCCGACACGGAAAAGGACCGCATCGACTGGTCGCAGGTCGAGGCCAAGTTCGGCGCGTTCCCCAAGCTGCCCGAAGGCACCAAGGCAGGCGCGGTCTCCAAGACGCTGACCAATGAATACTGGCGCTCGCTGGGCGAGGGCTACACGGCATTCGGCGCCAAGGTCGGCGTTCCCGTCGTCTATCAGGCAGCGCAGAGCGAGGGCGACCAGCTCGGCCAGCTCACCATCGCCGAAGGCCTGGTGACGCAGGGCTACAACGTGCTGCTCGTCTCGCCGCAGACGGATGCCAATCTGCAGCCGATCATGGAGCAGGCCAAGGCCGCCAACGTGCCGGTGGTCAATGTCAATGACGCCGTCATCCCGCAGGCCGAGCATTATGTCGGCAACGTCCAACGCGACAATGGCGTGCGCGTCGCCAAATGGTTCGTCAAGAATCGTCCGAATGGCGGCAAGGTCGCCATCGTCGAAGGCCAGGCTGGCGTCTATGCCGCCGTGCAGCGCACCGATGGCTTCAAGTCGACCATTACCGAGGGAGGCAAGTTCGAGGTTGTCGCCAGCGTTCCCGGCAACTGGGACCGCCAGACCTCCTATGACGCGGCCACCAACATCCTGCAGCAGCATCCCGACCTGATCGGCTTCTATGCCAACAATGATGGCATGGCGCTGGGCATCGTCGAGGCTGTCAAGGCCGCCGGCCTGCAGGACAAGGTTGCGGTCTTCGGCACCGACGGCATTTCCGATGCCTATGCCTCCATACGGGCCGGCGAACTGACCGGCACGGTCGACAGTTTCCCCGTTCTGACCGGCGAAGTGGCGTTGGAAACAGCTCTGCGTCTCGTCGCGGGACAGAAGCTGCCGCGCGTCGTCGCCACGCCCCAGGCGCTGATCACCAAGGAC
>NZ_RZPH01000066.1:0-11606 GCF_004022825.1 Mesorhizobium sp. M7A.F.Ca.CA.004.04.2.1 | reverse complement strand
CATGCATCCCGACCACATCAATGGGTTAATCGATGAAGCCGGTGAGGCTGTGTTTGCGAACGCAGAACTTGTCGTCAACGAGGCCGAGCTCCAGTTCTTTCGAGATCCCATGTCGCCCTCACGCTCACCCGATGGCGAACCGCAGGAATTTTTTGAAGGGTTCCGGCGGGCTACCCGGCCGTATGGAGAGCGCATCCGGACGGTTCGTGACGGACCCGTCATGCCAGGGGTCATTGCTGTCACACAGGCCGGCCATACGCCCGGCCACACCGGCTGGCTCATTGAATCCGGCGGTGACTCTGTAATGATCTGGGGCGACATTGTTCATATGCCGCATCTACAATTTACGGCGCCCCAGGCAGCAACGATTCTTGACATAGACCGCGATCTGGCTGTGGCTACCAGGCGGCGTGCCTTGGATATGGCGGCTGCAGACAGGCTTCGCGTAGCCGGCATTCACCTGGACTTTCCTGCCTTCGGTCATGTCGAGCGACGAGGCGGTGGCTATGCCTTCGTTCCGGAGGTCTGGCGCGCGGTTGTCTGACGATTTGGCGTCCCTCTGTTGAGCGCCCCAATATCGATCTCTTGAAACTAGATGGGAGGAAGCAATGAATCCGGATCGCCGTCGGCTTTTGAAACTCGTGTCCGGTGCTGCGCTCGCTGGCGTTACGTCAACGGCACCTTTGCGGCCCGCCTTCGCGCAGCAGAAGCTGCGAATCGGATTGGTTGTCAAGGTCATGGGCATCAGCTATTTCGACGTGACCCGCGATGGTGGTCAGCAAGCGGCCGATGAACTAGGCAATGTCGAACTCGTTTACACGGGTCCGACCGCAGCGACCGTCGAACAGCAGATTGCGGTCATCGACGCGCTCGTCGCCCAGAAAATCGACGCTCTTGTCATCTCGGCCAACGACGCCACAGCCCTCATCCCTACAGGCAAGAAGGCGATGCAGCGTGGCATAAAGGTCATCTCCTTCGATTCTGCGATCGCGCCGGAAGGCCGCATAATGCATGTGAACGCCCCGCACGATGACTTAATCGGCGCCAATGACGTGCGCATGATCAGCAAGACGCTCGGTGGCGAAGGCGAGGTCGCAATTCTGTCGGCAACCTCGCAGGCAACCAACCAGAACCTCTGGATCGAGAAGATGAAGGAGGAGTGGCAGAAGGAGAAATATGCCAAGCTAAAGCTGGTCGGCGTGGTCTATGGCGACGACGCGGCGGACAAGAGCTATCGCGAGGCGCAGGGACTCATAAAAGCGTACCCAAATTTGAGGGCCATTATCTCGCCGACCGCCGTCGGCATTGTCTCCGCCTGCCGGGCGGTTACCGATGCAGGTCAGTTGGGCAAGATATTTGTTACTGGCCACGGCCTGCCTTCGGAGATGAAGCCAAACGTGCTTTCCGGTGTGACCGATACGTTCCAGCTTTGGAGTCCTGCTGATCTCGGCTACGCGGCCGTCATGTATGCCGGCATGCTCGCGCGTGGGCAAACCGACGGTGCAGCCAACAGCACCACCAAGATCGGTCGTCTCGGCGACATGACCGTAGAGGCGGACGGCAGCGCTTATCTCAAGGACCTGTTGGTATTCGATAAGTCGAACATCGAAGAGTGGGCGACGAAATTTTAAGCGTCAGGAGTTTCGGACGCCTGGTTGTGCGTGATCTCGAAGCGAACCAAAGTTTCGTCAACGGGCAAACTCTCGCGCTTTACGGGAGGTCGTGATTGCGGGCTTTTAATCAGCCGATCTGAACGAAGTTTGCCCCGGGGACACTTGCCGCAAGGGAAGTTTCGGCGCTCTGGGCCGGCATGCCGATCCGATCGTGCCGTTCGCATTCCTACCGGGCGGCACTGGGCTGAAGCTTCTGCGCTACGGGCGTGTCCGTGACGACCTTATTCTCGACGCAGAGCGCTTCTGTCTGGACACAGAAATTCGCCTTGTCAGTAGGGTGCAAGGGAATTGCTCCGTGGAGAGGGCGAACAGTTCGCAAATGATTCCGCGATACGCGGCGAACCCTAGTACCCGGCTGCAGCCAGCCCGTCAGCGTGCATCTCCAAACGCGATGACATGTTTTCCATATGAGACTCCCTCACGCCGGCAGTTGCGGTAAAAACCCTGGAAAAGCAACCCGAGCCACAGAATTGGGCTGAGCCCACGGTGTAGGCGGATATTTGTCGTGGGGGAGGAGCGTTGCCGCAACCCTACCATTTGCGCCATCGCCAGACAGTCTGGTTGGCGGCGATTATGCGCCCGAACCCTTGGTTCACACGATCCAAACCGCCTTAACACGACAAATATTAATGAGGAGGAATTAATAAATGCCAATGAAGACACTTGCTGCTGTCGGCCTGACAATAGCTATCGCTCTGACCGGTACTGTCCCGACATCAGCCCAGATGAAGAGCAGCACGTTCAACATTCTGATGCTGACTGATCTTTCCTCGGTCTATTCAGAAACCTCAGGTCCAGGTGATGTGGAATTCGCAAAGATGGCGGTCGAAGATTTCGGTGGCAAGGTCAACGGGGTTCCGATAAAAGTCATCGTCGTCGACAACAAGCTTGATCCGGCGCTGTCCGTCAACAAGGCACGCGAGATCATCGATTCCCAGGGCGTGAATCTGATAACGGACGTGTCGAGCTCGGCGGCCGCGATCGCTGTTGCCAAGCTTGCCAACGAACGACACATTCTGACGACTTTCGTCAGCCCAGGAACCATGGCACTTTCCAACGAGGCCTGCGGTAAATACACTTGGCACTACGGATACGATACTTCAGCCATGTCGGTCCCAGTCAAACAAATGACCAAGGAGGGCACTAAGAAGTGGTACTTTATCGCGGCTGACTTTGCCTTCGGTAAATCTCTGCTCGATTCTTTCTCAAAGGCTGTCAAGCAGAATGGCGGCGAAATCGTCGGGGTGGACATGGTGCCGTTCCCCAATGATGATTTCTCAAACTATCTCCTGAAAGCGCAGGCGGCGGGCGCGCAGGCCATCGGCATTCTTGAATCGGGTCAGGACCTGCGCAACGCGGTCAAGCAGGCACGAGAGTTCGGATTGATGGACGCCGGTATAAAGATTGTTCCCGGCCAGTTGAATCTGTCGGACGTCAAAGCTCTTGGCCCAGACACTTGGGCTGGCGTTAACGCCGCGCTGATCTGGTATTGGGATCTGGACGACGAGACCCGGAAATTCGCCAAACGCTTCCATGAGAAACTGAATTTCTATCCCGGCGACATCCACGCCGGGAACTATTCCGCCGTCTATCAGGTGCTGAAAACGGTCCAGGAACTCGGCACCGACGATCCCGACAAGGTGACGAAAGTCCTTGAAGGCCGACGTTTCAGCGACATGTTCGCGAAGGACGCGCTCATGCGCAAGAGCGACCATCTTGTGGTCAAGCGCACCTTCGTCGGTCAGGTCAAGCCCGCGTCGGGCGTGAAGAACGATAGTGACTTTTTTGATATCACCGGCTCGGTTCCAGGTGACGAGGCGTATTATCCGGAGACGGACAGCACCTGCAAGCACGACTGGGAGTAGGACGACATAGTTCCCGGAATCGGTTTATCGACGTCGCCGGGACGCATCTGGCCTGCAGGGATCCGGAGTTCTACCTAATGTCATATTATGCGATATTGCTCTTCAATGGGCTGGTGAGCGGCGGGGTCCTGGCGCTGATGAGCCTCGGAATGAGCATCATTTTCGGCATGATGCGCGTGGTCAATTTTATGCATGGCTCCATGTTCATGCTTGGCGCCGTCACCGCGTTGGTTCTGGGGTCTCAATTCGGCCTCTCGTTGTGGGTCGGCTTCCTCGTTTCAGCCGTCTTTGTTGGCACGACTGGCATCGTGCTGGAACGGCTGCTTATACGGCGCCTCTACGGCCTCGACCTTGCGTATGTTCTGATCCTAACGTTCGGCCTCTCGCTGATCATGCAAGACGTCGTCCGGATATTCTACGGTGTGACGTCCGCGCCCTATCTTGTGCCCGACCTTCTCAAAGGTGCCGTCAACCTTGGGTTCGTCTCCTATCCGAAATATCGTCTCTTTGTCGTCATAGTATCGATCGGCTTGTGTTTCGGTACATGGTTCGCGCTGGAGCGTACCCGTTTGGGCGCCCTTATCCGGGCGGCCTCGGAGCGGCCCGATCTCCTCAAATGCTTCGGTGGGAACGTACCCCTCCTCATTTCCGGGACATTCTTCTTTGCCTCGGCTCTGGCCGGGCTGGCTGGGGCGCTCTCGGCGCCGTTGCGCAACGTGTCACCCTTCATGGGCGAAGAGATGATCAATTTCGTCTTTGCTGTGGTCGTTGCCGGCGGGATGGGGTCGATTGCCGGCTCGGTGGTCATGGGCTTTGCATCCGGTCTCGTCTCGGCCATCGCAGCGATCTTCTATGCCCCGGCGTCCACCGCAGTCATTTACATCCTTATGCTTGTTGTGCTGCTGGTGCGGCCCGGCGGTATCTTCCAGGGCATCGACATCTCTCATTTCGCGCTTCACTACACACCGATGACGGAGCGCGCGCGACAGGTATTCCTGAGCAGGCCTGCCGCCTTGGTCGCGCTTGCTGCCGCCCTTCTGCTTCCTTGGGTGATCTATCCGGTCCTGGCGACCGATATCATCCTATGGGGATTGTTCGCCCTCGGTTTCGATCTTCTGTTCGCATTCGGTGGCCTGCTATCTTTCGGACAGGCGGCCTATTGGGGCACTTCCGCTTATATCACCGGCATTCTGATGGTTAAGCTCGGGGTCCCGATGCTACTTTCCGTGCTCACGGGTGTCGCCGCCAGTACGGCTGTCAGCCTCCTCTTCGGCTTGGTCGTCGCGCGAAAGAAGGGGATCTATTTCTCGATGATCACTTTCGCGTTCGCATCGATCGTATATTTCATCATCAACCAGTTTCCCGACTTTACGGGGGGCGAGGATGGCCTGCATGGGCTGGTTCGGCCGACACTCCTGGGGCTGGATCTGGGCGATGATAGGGTCTTCTACTATGTATCTCTGGGCGCTGTGGCACTGGTGGTCTACGCCATCCTACGGCTTCTCAAATCGCCTTATGGGCTCGCGCTTCTCGGCGCTCGCGAGAACGAGCAGCGCTTGATGAGCATTGGGTACAATGTATACAGCCTGCGAGTGAAGGCTTACGTGTTTTCGGCTTTGGTATGTTCGATCGGAGGCGCTTTTTATGCGCTAAACCATCAGTTCGTTACGCTCGAGATGGTCAGCTGGCGGGCGTCCGGAGAGCCGGTCATGATGACGCTTCTGGGCGGAGCAGGCACCATTTTCGGGCCATTCGTTGGCAGCGGCGTCGTCCTGATGATGCGCAGCCCGCTTTCGTCGATAACGGACAGCGGCAGCCTGTTCCTTGGCATTTTGTTCGTCACCATTGTGCTTCTGTTCCGCCGCGGCATACTCGGCGAAATCGTGCATTATTCCGTTGACCGCGTTCCACCCGCCGAAATGTCTGGCTCGGGCAGGCGATATGCATCGAAGCCCGATCGGGTTGTCGCTACGGGAGATGCAGCCGATGCCTGATTGTGGCCAGAACATTGGCGAGAGCGCTGGCGGAACCGTGATGCCGCTACTGGAACTGCAGTCCGTCACGATGAGTTTCGGCGGCTTCAAGGCGATCAATGACTTAAGCCTGAAATTCGAGAGAAAGCCGGTTTACGGCATCATCGGCCCTAATGGGGCCGGCAAGACGACTTTGTTCAACGTCTTGAGCGGGTTTTATCGGCCGAAGCGTGGTCGGCTGCTGTTCAACGGCCAGGACATGACTCGTTTACGTGCCGAGCAGTTTGCTCGCCAAGGTATCGTGCGCAGCTTTCAGATCACGAGCATCTTCCCCAATCTCTCGGTCATGGACAATGTCGTGCTGTCGGTGCAGCGCCGAGCAGACGGGGGTACGAAGGCCTTCGCAAAGATCGACTGGCATGAGGATCACCGGCCGGAAGCGTCGGCACTGCTGGATCAGGTCGGAATTCCGTCCTCTTTGCGCGGTCGACCCGCAGGGGACCTGCCATATGGCCGCAAACGCGCCTTGGAGCTCGCGATTTCCCTGGGAGCACACCCAACGATTCTCCTTCTCGACGAACCAACCGCTGGGATGACGACGGCAGATGTATCGCGTACGACGGACCTTATTGCGCAACTGTCCGTCGACCGCATGATCATCGTCGTGGAGCACAACCTCGGTGTCATCGCAAATGTCGCCGATGAGATCATTGTGTTGCAGCAGGGGGCGCTTCTAACGCGCGGTCGCTACGCCGACGTCCGACAGGATCCCCGGGTGATAGAAGCCTATTTGGGAAAGCGCCATTGAGCATGCTGGAGATAACGGATCTCGACGCCTATTATGGCGAAAGCCATATTTTGCAGGGCGTCAACTTGTCTGTCCAGACTGGCGAAGTGGTAACGTTGGTGGGGCGAAACGGTGCCGGCAAGACCACGCTGCTGAAGTCGATCATCGGCGATATTCCGCGACGAACCGGGAGCATCCGCTTCATCGGAACCGAAATCATCGATCTCTCGCCTGAGCGGATTTGCAAGATGCGGGTCGGTTTTGTGCCGGAAGACCGCGGAATTTTCTCGACGCTGAACGTATACGAGAATCTGTCGATCGGCCGTGCGAACGGAGACACCGCCTGGCCGCTCGACCGGATCTATGAGTATTTCCCGATCCTCAAAACCCGGCGCTCGCAAAAGGCCGCGTCGTTGTCGGGTGGGGAAAAGCAGATGCTAGCGATAGCGCGGCCCCTTTACATGGGCGCTTCGTTTCTGATGCTCGACGAGCCGACAGAGGGGCTGGCACCTGTCGTGGTCGATGCGATCGGTGCACTGATCAAAGATATCAAGTCCACAGGACTGACCATTCTCTTAGTCGAGCAGAATCTTCAATTCGCCGCCGAGGTCGCCGACCGGTACTACGTAATCGAAAATGGAAAAATCGTCAGAGAAATGACGAACCATCAGATGGCCGAAGATCAACAAAGTCTTCTTGATCACCTCGGAGTGTGAGGCACGACCAGGATGTTGTCGAGCTCCGGATGGCAATGGCGAATCAAACCTTTGACAACGCCCATCCTCGAGCTCCGCTGCCCGACCGCGAAAACGCCGGGGCACGCTCATGCGCGCTGTCGCCGATCCTGGCCTGCGCTGTCCCAGGACATCTCGATCGCAACGACACAGCCGAGTTACGCGCGAGGGCCAAGCCAACTTAGCGTTATGGTCAAAATGCAGTGATTGATCTTCTCTGTGGATTGCACTGAGGCACCCCTCCCAAAAAACTAATTGTCTTCTTGGTCTTAGGTTCGCCGGACCATACGAGAGAATATGAAGGAAACCGGTTGGCTAACCATCCCCTCTACGTATTGATTGTATATGCAAAGTTGACCCGCAGAGGCTAAAACAGTCGTTATTCGTCAGTGGTTTACGAAGCGGTTCGTCCATTTTGATTCAGGAAGCTGATCCAGCTATTTCGCTGCCCGAATTTAACTCATACCGAATGGCAGCTTTGCGTCCAATATCGGCCGTTCGGCCTCACCGGCATCGATCCCCCCAAAAGCGGCCGTTCGTTCCTCCGGGCAAGCGGTCGCTCAGGAATGCCTGGCTTCGGATAATCCAGTCAGTCCGCTTTGTGGGAACGGTGGGTCATAAGCAGCCGCATAGATTGGCTGAGAACGCCGTTGGCGGATGAGCATGGGAACGCGTTCCATTACCGGCGACGGCTTTCCGCCAGATGTCGGCTACACCGACGTTCGCCCCCGCAATGAAGCGTCACCTATGAACTCGGTCGGAGACAGTCGTTGTAGGGCGAGAACGTAGCGTTCCGACGCATCCGGAGGAGTTTTCAGTTGAGATTAAACGAACAAGCCCGGCCGTGAGGTCAGACGTCCGGCGGCCGAAACTCACGTACGACCTCGAACACGCCGGGCTCGAAAATCACAGTTTCCATGATCTCTCGAAGCGCGCTCATCGAGCTGCTGCCTGCGCGCATCGCCTGATATTCCGCGAGGCTTCGCCAGCGCGCATACATCACAACCCGCTCGCCATCCAGGCTCAGATGCAGTGTCGCGCCTTCGAAGCCAAGGGCCGTCGCGACCGACTCTTCTGTGACTTTGGTTAGCAGAGCTATCAATTCCGCCGGCTCTTCTGCCTTCAACCGGAAGGTGTTGATCAGAATGACGCGGCGCTGTTGTTTCGGCATCACGAAGCCCTTCCTTCCACGTGCGGCTGTGCGTCTTCAGAACCTGAGGCCGCCGCAGCTTGCAGCACGGCTTGCAGTTCCTGGTCGAGACGCTGCGCGACGACGTCAACCAGCGGGTCGCCGAACTGGCGGAAAACGGCGGCGGGCCGGTCGTACTCGAACGCCGAGCCTTCTCCGTCCTCTCGCAACAGGACGCGGATGGGTGCGTAAATCCCGGCGGAAAGCTGGTGGCGGGTCATCTTCGAGGCCGTAAGCGGGTTGCCAATGTCATACTGGATGGAGCGCCGCTTCTGGCCTGCGATCGCCAACAGCGCGCCATGGTCCCGGAAGCCGAAAATCGACAGGTTCGCCGAAGCTTCGAGCTCGCGCAAAGCGCGCTCGGCCTCGCCGTATCGCAGTAGTGTGAATATCCCATCGTCGATCCGCGGGACGAGGCTCTCAAGCCTGGCCTTCGTCTCGGTGAAGGGATTGGCGGATCGGATGGTGATGTGCTCGTTTGTGAACGGGCGTGTCTCGACCGTGGGGGTGGCCATTGGCTGTCTCCAAATGATGAGGGGCGGGATTTCGAGAGCGATTAGAAGGTTATTGACTTGCCCTGAGGACCTTCTCCACCCGCGCCGCGAGACCAAGGAGCGCGCGATCCTCGCTTTCTGGCCCGTCGAGCTCGAGGCCGATCGGGAGGCCATGGCTGTCAAGGCCGATCGGCAGGCTGAGCCCGGGTAGTCCAGCAGCGCTGGCGGGAATGGTGTTGTTGGCCAATGCCCGGAAATCAACCGCCTGGCCGCCCACGGTGAATTGCATCTGGCGCTCAACCCTCGGTGCCGTGCAGGGCGTCGTCGGGAAGATCAGCGCGTGGGCACCATGCCGCGTGAAAATCTCGCTCATGCGTTCCTTCACCGCCAGGCGGTCGGCAGTCAGGGCGTGATAAGCCTGCTCACTCAGGTAGCCCGGCGCGCCGGGTATGACGAAGTGGTCCCAGGCGTCCTTGACGCCTGCGCGCAGACCCACGTGCAGATCCTTGAAGGCGACGGGGATCGCGTGTCGCTCCAGGAAGTCGCTCAGCGAGGCCTTGGTCTCGCGGAAGAAGAGGCTCCACGTGGTCCGAAGGGCCAGCGCCTGGAAGTCCCCACCGAGATCGATCTCGACGATTTCGGCCCCCGCCTCGGCGAGGCGCAGGAGCGTGTTGCGGAACCGCGCCTCGACCTCGGGGTCCACTGGGTTCAGGTACTGGCGCGGCGCAAAGGCGAAACGGGTCCCCTTGAGATCGGCGCGAGAGTCCAGCTCCGCCGCCGGCGCACCGGTGACGACCTGATCGATCAGGACGCAATCCTCGACGCTTCGGGCGAAGACCCCCGTCGTATCGAGTGTGTGAGAGATCGGCGCGACCCCTGCGCGCGGCCAGCGGCGGGTTGTCGGCTTGAACCCCACGACGCCGCATAGGGAGGCGGGGACGCGGATTGACCCGATCGTGTCCCCGCCCAGCGTCGCCGGAGCGAGGCCGGCGGCGACCGCCGCCGCCGAACCGCTCGACGAACCGCCGGTTACATGGTCGGGCGCATGCGGGTTTCCGACCTGGCCATAAGGGCCGTTGTCGCCTGTCAAACCATAGGAAAGTTCGACCAGGTTGGTCTTCCCAAGCACGATCGCGCCCGCCGCCTTGAGCGTCGCAATGGCGTCCGCGTCCTCAGTTGGCTGGAAGTCTCTGAGCGAACCGACTCCCAGCGTCGTGCGCAAGCCGGCCGTGAGATAGCTGTCCTTGATGCCGAGGGGAACACCGAGCAGCGGCGCGTTCACGCCCTTGGCGCGGGCCTTGTCGGCTTCGCGGGCTGCGGAGAGGGCGCCAGGCTCGTCCAGGGTGATGAAAGCTCTCAGGCCCTCTTTCCGCCGCGCCTTGGCGAGAAGGGCAGAAACATAGTTTTCGGCGCTGATCTCGCCCCGGCGAATGGCTTCCGCCGCGCCCGACACGCCCAGCCGTGTGAGTTCTACCGCTTCTGGCACATTGGCATCGATGGCTCTGGTCTGCTGGTTCAGCATGAGCCTCTCCTCTCATTAGTAATCAGTTAGATGTTGCATGACATCTATTTGGATGTCATATAACATCTAACCTGTCAAGGCTCGTTCGTGAGCGGTAGCGAGGAAGCGTCGTTGAGGAAGTCAAACAAGGAAGCCGCTGAAACCCGGCGCGCCATCGTCACCGCGGCCGCAGACTGCATCCGGCGCACGGGCATCGCCGGGGCCAGTCTCTCGGACGTTATGGCTGCCGCCGGCCTCACCCACGGCGGCTTCTACAAGCATTTTCGCAACAGGGAGCAGCTGATAGCCGAGGCGCTCGTCGCTGCGGGCAACGCATCTGCGGACATGCTCGGGAAGGTCCGGGCAGAAAAGGGGCGGAACGCTGCGTTGGACCGCTACCTGTCCCCTGAGCATCGCGATGCGGGTACGCCTACCTGTCCAATGGCGGCGTTGGGGAGCGAAGCTGCCCGGTCCTCAGGTAAGACGCGGGCGGCGGCGGTGGCTGTCGTCGAAGAGATGATCGACGCGCTGGTCGAAGATCGATTTTCTGGGGAGGCCCGCGGCGAAGCCATGGTGGACTACGCCACCATGATCGGCGCAATGACCTTGGCCCGAATCGCGTCGGGGACGCCACTATCGGAGGAAATCCTTGAACGTGCAAGGAAGCGCCTGCGTCGATAGGCGCGCCCCGTCTGGACAGCGCCGTGACCGGCCCACTCGCGGCCTGCGGGCTGAACGTCCGTTACGGAAGACGGCCGCCCCAGCGTCGGTGCAGGACGGCCGGTTACGGCGCCGATAGCGATCCGAGCCGCAGGAGCTAGGCCGGCAGCCTTTGTTTCCAGCATAGCCCCGATAAGGGTCGCTTCGGCCAATTTCGGGGGCACCAGTTGGTCGTGTGTCCGCATTCTCGTTACACGGCCGTTCCATCATAGTTCCTTTCAGGTTGCGAGGGGGGCGGCGGCGGATGTCCGTGCCGTCTGCTGTGTTTTCAGGGTGGAATCAAACGGCCTCGGTCGCGGCGGCTTGCCGGACAAGCGCCGCGATCACCTCCACAAGAGGTGTCTTGCCTTTGACGCTGTTCTGTCCGTTATCTTTGAAGTCGATCCAGCCTTCGTTGAAGCCGTCGAGCATGCGCATGCGCGGCTGTGGGTTACGCGTACCCTGGGCACGGAACAGGCCCTCCCAGCTTTCCCGCGGGACGATCTCCACCCGCACCGGATGCCCGAGTGCCGACGCGAAGGCATTGGCGAGATCGTTGGGCGAGACCCGCGACGGGCCTTCAAGTTCCACGACCCGCTTGCCGGTCCACCCCTCGCGGATCAGATCGGCGGCAAGCCGGCCGATATCCTTCGTCGCCACCATGGCGAAGGTCTTGTCCGCCGGCTGGAGG
>NZ_RZPH01000669.1:0-3390 GCF_004022825.1 Mesorhizobium sp. M7A.F.Ca.CA.004.04.2.1 | reverse complement strand
GAGATAGCGCTCCGCCAGATCCGGCAGCCGGTCGACCAGGGCCTTCCTGAAGGCCTTTGCCGGGTCGTAGGCGTCGCCATCGGTCTTGAGGAAGGCTCGCGCCAGCAGTTGCAGGCGCCGAATGGGATCGCCCTCGGCGAAAGCCTGCCGCGCATAGGGCAGGATGTTGTTCAGCACCGATCTGGCGTCGGTGGCCTCGGCTGCGTGGGCGAAGCCGGCAAAATAGTCGGGCAGGAAACCCGGCAACGGCCATACCGAAGCGGCTATGCCCTCGGCCGTCTGGCCTGGATGGAAATGGAATTCCTCGAACAGGGCCTGGAAGCGCGTGCCATCACGCCCGACGGCGTCGATGAAATTGCGCAAGCCGTCGCGCTTGCGCACGATCTCACCCAGCAAGGCGTCGAGCCCGGCTTCGCCGCCCCGATCGAGAATGGCGGCAAAAGCCTCGGCCAGATCCCTGTCGCCGGCGGATGTGCCGGAGATCATCTCGCGGCGCGCCGCGGCGAACAGCGATGCCTCCATCTGGCCGTCGAGCATCTCGAAATGGGCCGGGATGTTGGCTTCCAGCGGGAACTGGTGCAGCACCGATTCGCAGAAGGCATGGATGGTCTGGATCTTCAACCCGCCGGGCGTTTCCAGTGCCTCGGCGAACAGGCGCCGCGCCCGGCGCATGGTCTCGAGATCCGGCCGGCGGCCTTCCAGAGCCTCGACCTTTGCCGCAAGGTCGGCGTCACCGAGCGTGGTCCATTCCGACAGTGTCGAGAAGACCCGGTTGGACATGTTGGCGGCAGCGGCGCGCGTATAGGTCAGGCACAGGATCTTCGAGGGATCGGTGCCGCGCAGCAGCAACCGGATGACGCGCTGGGCCAGCACATGGGTCTTGCCGGATCCGGCATTCGCCGACACCCAGGCGGAATTGCCGGGATCGGCGGCGCGGGCTTGGCTGGTCGCGGTGTCGCTGGGGATCGGATAGGCCTTTTTCATGCCTCCCCTGCCTCGTCGCCGGCATCGCCGCCTGCCGACCATTCGAGCACGCGGGCAAGATGGTCGTAGTCGCCATCGGTCTCGCCTTCGCGGAACGGCAGCGCGCGCGACAGATAACCCGTCGCAGGATCGGCATAGTGGATCAACAGCTTTTCCAGCCGCGCCCAGGCCTCTTCGGCAAGATCGGTCGCGGTCCGCGGCTGGCGATTGTGTTCGAGGATGGATTCCTCGAACACCTCGCCATTCGGCTTCAGCCTGATGAAGGCCAGTTGAGAGGGCTCGCGTACGCCCAGATCCTTGAAGGCGCCGCGCCTGAGCAGCGCGCCCTCCAACGCCAGTTGCGGCGCAAGCAGTGTGTGCGCCTGCGCCTTGGACGGCGAGGAACCGGTCTTGTAATCCAGTATGTCGGCCATGCCGCCGGCCAAAAGGTCAACGCGGTCGGCGTAGCCGGACAGCGTCACGCCGGATTGGCCGACAACGGTCTTGCCGGCGCGCTCCTCGGCATGGCGCTTTGTCACCGCATCGGCGCGCGTGCGCTCCCACCCGATGATGTTGGCGGCGAGTTTCTCGAAGCGCGGCCACCACACCGCCTCGACATCGGCCGGAAGTGCGGCCTCGGCAAAACAGGCGCGGCCGGCGGCGATAAGGCCGGCGAGCGCCTCGGGGGTGCGCGGATCGGCGACACTGCCTGAGAACAGATGCAGGATGGCGTGAAACAGCGTGCCGCGCTCGGCCGCACCGGGGTCGCGGATGACCTGATCGAGCGGCATCAGTCCAAGGATCCGTCTCGCATAGACAGCGTAGGGATCCCGGCGCAGGGTCTCGATCTCGGTGACCGAGAAATGCGTCGGGCGCACCGACAGGGGCGGCTTCGGCTGCGGCCGTGGCGCGAAATCCCGCCTTGGGCCTGTATCCAGCGCGCGCGCCCAGGCGAGCAGTTCGTCGCCACGCCGGCGCAGCTCCGCTGCCTGATTGTTGCCGATAAAGGTCAGCAGCCGCTGAAGCCAGCGCGACGGCACGGCGGGTGCGTCGCCGGCGCGCGCCGAGCGGGACAGCACCACTTTCCCAGCGCCCATGGCCATCTGGAAATCATGCGCGGCAAGGCCGATGCGCCGCTCGGGCGGTTCGAGGTCGATACCGGTCTTCATCAGCCGCGACATGAAGCGGTCGCTCTCGGGCTTGCGCGGCCATACGCCCTCATTGAGCCCGCCGATGACCAGCGTATCGACGGTCAGCAATCGGGCTTCCAGCGCACCCCAGATGGCGATGTTCCGGTCGGTGCCCTGTGCCGGCTTGACCGATTCAGGCGCGATCAGCGCCGCCATGATATCGGGCCACTCGGTCGCCGCGAAGGACAGTGAAGCCGAAGCCGCGACCAGCCCGCGCAGCAGTTCGGCAAGCTTTTCGCCGGCGTCACCGGCATAGAGTTCGCCAAGACCACCGTCGGCGGTGCGGCCGAGATTTTCGAGTGTGGCGACGCTGGCCCTGACAAGCGCGGCAAGGTCGGCATCGTCCCGGCCGCGGAAGGCTGCGAGCGGCGCCAGAGCCTGCTTGAGACGTTCAAGCAAATTCCGGGTAGTTTCGATGGAGCGCACGGTCAGCCGGGAAAACCAGAAGGGCGGCCGGCTGCCGCCGCCCAGACCGGTGAGGCGGGCCTCGAACAGTTCCGGCAGCGAAACGATGTCTGGGCGGCCGGTGCCGCCGCGCAGCGCCACCAGCTCGACCAGTTCCGCCGCGTGGCGCACATCGGCCCGTTCGAGGCCGAGGCCAAGCAGCGGATGCTTGAGCAGCGACAACAGGCCGACCGGATCGCCTGGCCTGAACAATGCCTCGAGCGCCAGCCTGAGCAGGCTGGCCGCCGGGGTGTTGGCGAGCGGCGTGCCACCGGAATCGTCGGCGGCGACGCCGAAGCGCTGGAGCTCGATCGAGACGCGCCGTGCCAATGCGCGATCGCCGGTGACGAGAGCCGCCCTTTGGCCGGGCTGTTCGACCGCGCGCTTGAGCGCGACGGCGATGGCGACAGCTTCATCACGTTCGCTGGCAGCTTCGAGCAAGGTCACCTCGGCGAAGGCGCCGGCAATGTGGGACGCCGGGAAACCGGCACGTGTCTCGGCCCAGAGTTCGGTGGTTTCGGCCGGCCGCAGCGCTTCGCCGACAAGGGCGGCGCGAAGCGCAAGTCGCGGTTCGGCCACGCCAATCTCCTCGACGTCGCTGCGCAATACGCCGATCTTGCCGATCAGCCTGGCCAAGCCATATTGCGGGTGGCCGAGCACGGCTGGACGCGCGCCGGGCGCGGCGATTGCCTGGAACGACGCTTCGTCCAGCGTACGGTCGAGGCCGGGCAGCACGATGGCGCCGCCGGGCAGGCGCGCGATGGCGGCAAGCAGTTCGGCCGTGGCGGGCATC